>DASTVY010000065.1:0-16533 GCA_035758865.1 Sphingomicrobium sp.
TGCCAGCCCATATAGCTTTTGGCGTTGAGACCCATGCCCTGCAGCGTGATTGCAAGAAGCCCGCTGGTCACTTGCTCGCCGCTGGCGACCACCACATCATATTCGCGTGGGTCGTAAAGGGCGGCCGCTTCCTTGCACAGCTGAACCAGCCGGTCGGTCTCGCCGGCCATAGCCGAAACCACCACCGCCACCTGGTTTCCGGCTTCGGCCTCGCGCTTGACTCGATTGGCGACCGCGCGGATGCGCTCGATGCCGGCCATTGAGGTCCCGCCGAATTTCATCACGATGCGTGCCATGGATGGGCGGTTTTTTCCTCGTGGAAGCGCGTGCCGCGCCCTGTTAGGGAGGCGAAATGGCCAAGACAAGTATCGTCGATCGCGAGGCGGCTCATTTCGGAGGAATGGCCGCGGACTGGTGGGACCCGAACGGCGCGTCAGCGATGCTCCATAAGCTTAATCCCGTGCGGCTCGCCTACATCCGCGACATGATCGACATGCACTGGCAGGCCGACGAACATGCCCTGAAGCCGCTGGCGGGCAAGACCGCCCTCGACGTCGGTTGCGGTGCCGGGCTTCTGTCCGAACCGCTGGCCCGGCTGGGCGCCAAGGTCACGGCAGTCGACGCCGCGCCGGAACTAATCGAGGTGGCGAAAGCTCATGCCGAAGGGCAGGGGCTATCGATCGACTATCGCGCTGTGGGTGTCGAGGCCATCGAGGGCACCTTCGACCTGGTCACGTCGATGGAAGTGGTCGAGCATGTCGCCGACCCGAAAGCGTTCATCGATTGCCTGGCGGCAAGGTTGGCGGATGGCGGCCTGATGATCCTGTCGACCCCCAACAAGACTGCCTGGTCGAGGCTGTTGACCATCACACTTGCGGAAGGCTTCGGCCAAATCCCCAAGGGCACACACGACTTCGACAAGTTCATCGATCCGGAATCGATGCGCGGCCTGCTGGCCCATGCCGGCCTGGAGTGCATCGACTTTGAAGGCATCGCCATTAGCCCGACGCGCGGCCTGCACCTCAGCGAGGATTTAAGCCTCAACTATCTCGTTGCGGCGAAGCGCGCCTGAGTCATAGGTGGATCGGTGCGGGTTAGTCCGCGCCGTCGGTCCTGCCGGCCTGGGGCCGTCCGGCATTCGCTGTCTCTTCGCTCCCGTTTGCTATGCAATCGCTCACTTGGGCTCGGCGGCTCCTGCTCAAGCCGGCTGCAGCGCACCCCGAAGCACAGGGTCTTCAAGCGTCAATCCCGCACCGAGCGCGACGCACTGCATCGGGTTATCGGCGACGCGGACCGGCAGGCCGGTTTCGTCGGCCAGCACATGGTCGATGTCCTTCAGGAGAGAGCCGCCGCCGGTCATGGTGATGCCGGCGTCGATGATGTCGGCAGCGATCTCGGGCTCGGTATGCTCCAGCGCCTCGCGGACCGAATGGACGATCCGCGCCACCGGCTCGGCGACCGCCCGGGCGATCTCGGCCTGGGTCAACTCGATCTCGCGGGGCACGCCCTTCTCGACATGCAGCCCCTTGACGATGATGGTTATCCCGCGCCCGTCACCGGGCACGCGCGCAACACCGACCTCCTTCTTGATCCGTTCGGCCGTCGCCTCCCCGATGTGGAGGTTATGGTTGCGCCGGACATAGGACATGATCGCGTCATCCATCTTGTCACCGCCCACCCGGTCGGAACGGCTGTAGGCCAGGCCCTGGAGCGAGATCACGCCGACCTCGGTGGTGCCGCCGCCGATGTCGACCACCATCGATCCGATCGGGTCGGCGACGGGCAGTCCGGCGCCGATCGCCGCGGCCATCGGCTCCTCGATCAGCCGAACTTCGCTCGCTCCGGCATTGGAGGCGGCATCTCGAATTGCACGCCGTTCGACATTGGTTGACCCCGACGGCACGCAGATCACCACTTCGGTCTTGCCGCCAATGCGCCCTCGGACGGTGCCTCCAATCGCCTTCTGCATGAAATGCTTGATCATCTGTTCGGCAACTTCGAGGTCGGCGATCACGCCGTTGCGCAAGGGGCGAACCGTACGGAGATTGGCAGGGGTCTTGCCCAACATCAGCTTCGCATCGTCGCCGACGGCCCGAACCTTCGGCAAGCCACTGCTGAGGTCCAGCGCAACCACCGACGGCTCCTGAATTACGACGCCGCGATCTCTGAGGTAAACCACCGTGTTGGCGGTACCAAGGTCGATCGCCAGATCGCGCGATCCGAAGTTGAATAGCGGGAAATTCATTGCCCCTCCCCCCCGAGAAAAACTCGGTGAAGCAAAGAGTTACATGTCGCCAGGAATCACGTCGAGTTCGGCCCGCCGCGCGTAACGGGCGGCCGGGCGACAATGGAAAATAATGGTTAATTTGCGAGCCGCCGAGCGGAGCGAAGCGAGCGTCGCTACGGCGAGACACGGCCTCGTGAAGTTGGTGAAAGCCGGCGCGGAGTGAATCCGCGCCGTCGGCCCTGTCGGCTTCGCCACAGGCCGTCCGGCATTCGCCGTCTCTTCCGGCGGCTCCTGCTAGAAATCGACCTTGTCGTAATGCGCCGGAGGCACGATCACCTCCATCCGCTCGCCGAGCAGCGGGCGGAAGGCGGGCCGCGACTTCATGACGGCATACCAGTCCTTGGTCTGCTTGTGTCCGCGCCAATCGAGCGCGCCGAGATAGTCGATCACGCTGAGGTGTGCGGCGGCTGTGAAATCGGCGAGGCTGAGACCGGCTCCGGCGATCCAGCGGCGATGGTCGAGGAGGTAGTCCACATAGTCGAGGTGCCCGTTGGCGATCCGCATTGCCTCCCGGAGAATTCGCGTGTCTGGGCTCTCGCGGCTGACCAGGCGCTTCCTCATCCGCTCGTTCATCAGCGGCTCTACGACCTCGCGATACAGCTTCTCGTCGAACCATTCGGTGAGTCGGCGGATTTCGGCCCGGGCCACGGCATTGCCGTGGATCATCGGCATCTTGTCGATCGTCTCTTCGAAATATTCCACGATCGGCTGGCTTCCGATGAGGACGATCCCGGCGGTCGAATCGACCAGCACCGGCGTTTCGCCCGCGGGATTAAGGTCGACGAACTCGTCGCGCCGCTCCCACGGGTTTTCGCGCACCAGCTCATGCGCCACGCCCTTCTCGCCGAGAACCAGGCGAACCTTGCGGGAAAAAGGACAAAGGGGGAATTGGAACAGCTGCCACATGCAAGGGCCAGCTTTAGCGAGGGCGACGGTTCAGTCTACCGCCGCAGGTCACAAAAATTTAACGGGCTACCGCTTCGGGTAGGTCGGGTCCGGCAGGTTGGCGGTCGCCTGCTCCAGCTGCTTCTCGACATTGCCAAGCGCGGACATGATTGCCGGGAGCGATGCCACCAGCGCCTTCTGCATAGCCCGCATCTGCGGACCGGCTGCGGCAATGTTTGCCTCAAGGTCCTTCTGGCCTTCGGGGCCGAGCTCGTCGCTCAGTCGTCGGGTACGGTCCGCAGCGGTCGGTTCCCGGCCAGCCATGGCGGCCTGCAATTCCCCGATCGGCATGTTCATCAACGCCCGGCTCAAGGGGCCAAGGGCTTTAGTCAGCCTATCGGCGACCGCCGGGTCGCTGATCTCGGGCGGAATTTGAGTTTGGGCCTTGGCAGTGTCGGCCGGGGCGGCCGCGGCGGGCACTGGGGCAAGGGCCAGGGGCAGGGCGATCAGCAGGGCACGCATGACAATTCTCCCGCGAGTCGCCCTAGAATGACCCTTATTGGTTTGCGGTCAATGCCTTAGGCGCGCATGGCAAGCCAGGCGAGCGCGACCGCACCGGCGATGATGCGGTACCAGGCGAAGGGCGCGAAGCCATAGCGCTGGATGATCGACACGAACGCCTTCACGACGATCACCGCGACGACGAAGCTGACCAGGCTGCCAAGCAGGATCCAGCCGCCCATGCCCGGCTCCATCGCCGCCCCATGTTTGTAAAGCTGGAGTGCGGTCGCACCGGTCAGGGTGGGTACGGCAAGGAAGAAGCTGAACTCCGCTGCGGTCTTGCGATCGACGCCCATCGCCATCGCGCCGAGGATGGTTGCGCCGGATCGGCTGACACCCGGAATCATCGCCAGGCACTGAACCAGGCCAATCCCGATCGAATGGCCCAGCGTGACGTTGGAAACGCCGCCGCGGTCGGTGGGCTTGGCCCACCATTCGACCAGCAGGATGGCGAAGCCGCCAAGGATCAGCGCGACCGCGACCACCATCGCGTTGCCGAGCAGCAGTTCGATGGAATCCCCGATCGCGAGCCCAATCACCACTGCCGGGATGAACGCGACCAGCAAATTGCGTACGAATGCGAAAGCACTCGGCTCGCGTTTCCACAGGCCGATCAGCACATCCCGGAAGGTCCGCCAGTACAGGACCAGGATGGCGAGGATCGCGCCGGGCTGGATGGCGATGTTGAACAGCGCCCACTTGTCGGCGTCGTAGCCGAGCAGCTCGGTGGCCAGGATCAAATGGCCGGTCGAAGACACCGGCAGATATTCGGTGACGCCCTCGACGATGCCGAGGATGATAACCAGCAGGAGGATTGGCATCAGCCGGCCGACGGAATTTCGTTGCCCGGGGCGAAGCGGCCGCCTTTGCGGAACCGGCTCAGCCATTCAGGCGCAACTGCCGACATTGGCGTGGGCGTGATTCCGAACGCCTTGAATCCGGGATAGTCGCCGCTGGCGACGTTGTCCTTCTGAAGCATGATCAGCTGGTCGTTGGTCAGTGGTGCGCCAGGCAGGAAGCCGAAGCTCGCAATGACCGAGGCCATGAAGTCGGGCAGATCGATCAGTCCCGGCGACTGGCCGGCCATTTCGGCAATCTGCGCATTGAGCTGCCGCATCGTCAGGACGTCGGGCCCGGCCAGCTCATAGGTCTTTGCGCCATGGGTTCGGGGGTCCAGCGCGGCGGCCGCAATGGCTCGGCCGAGGTCGCGAACATAGACTGGCTGGAACCTCGTTTGCGGTGCAATGACAGGAAGAATTGGAAAACGCGCCAGCCCGGCAAAGCGATTGGTAAAATTGTCCTCCGGACCGAAAACGGTGCTCGGCCGGATGATCGTCGCTTTGGGGAAGGCGGAGCGAACCGCCTGTTCGCCGAGGGCCTTGGTCCGGCTGTAGTCCGACAAGCTGTCCTCGTCGGTACCGATCGCGCTGATGTGGACGAAGGCGCTGGCACCGGCGGCCTTGGCAGCCGCCGCGAGCTTGCCTGCCCCTTCAACATGCACTTCGTCCAGATTGCCCTTGAACACGCCGACGAGGTTGATGACGGCATCTGCTCCATCGACCGCGGCCGCGAAGCTTGCGGGACGTTGCAGATCCGCGGCGATTGCTGAAACCTGGCCGACGCCTCCCAGTGGCTGAAGGAACCAGGCGCGGCGCGGATGGCGCTCGGCGACACGGATCCGAGCGCCCGCCTTCAGCAATGTCTCGCAAACATAGCGGCCGATGAAGCCGCCGCCGCCGAAAATGGTGACGAGAGGCGGTGTGCCGGGTTTCCTCATGCAATGTCAGTCCTTGGCCAAGCTGCGCTCTTGGAATCGGCGCAGTCCTTGGGCCATGCGGACCTGCCGCGCAAGGGTCGCGAGACAGGCTGTTGACAGAATCAGGCGCTGCCCTCTAAGCGCCGCCGCCTACCGGCAATCTTGATGCACCTGTGCCCAGGTGGCGGAATTGGTAGACGCACCAGCTTCAGGTGCTGGCGCTCGCAAGGGCGTGGAGGTTCGAGTCCTCTCCTGGGCACCATTTACCGTCGCGATGATTGTCAGCCGCCAGCGGCCCGGTCAGGCTCTTGGTGTCGCGGCTTCGGCGGGTTGGCCGACGACATAGCCAGCCGCCAAAATCCCGGCAGCAGCGATCTCAGCATCTTCGGCCGCTGTTGCGCCGGACACCCCGATCGCGCCGACCGTCTCGCCGTCGAATTGGATTTCCAGTCCGCCTTCCAGCGGCATCATCCCCGGGATGGCCAAGCTCGGGAGCAGCTGCTTTTCGGTCAGCAGGTCCTGCTGAAATTTCGTCGGCCGCCGGAAATTGGCGGAGTGACGGGCCTTGGCCAGCGCGACCTCAAACGCCGCATTGACGCAGCCGTCCATGCATTGGGCAGAGATCATTCGACCGAACCGGTCGAGCACCGCAACGGCCACTCGCCGTTCCATTTCCCGAGCCTTCCCGATGGCGCCTTCCGTCACGGCAACGGCGCCTTCCAATGTGATCGACGGTGCGCGAACGACGTGCTTCAGGCTCATCAAATGGTCCCATCTTGCCACTTGCGAAACAGTAGGACCTTGGCCGGGGCCGGCTATTCAAAATCAATGATCGGCTGGATCAACCCGGCAGGGGCTCGCCTTCAGGGGTTCCCCGGCCCAGCTTGTCCGGCAAGGGATCGCCCTTTGCAGTGAACTGAAGCGAGACCGAGTTGATGCAATATCGCTCACCCGTCGGTGGCGGGCCGTCCGGAAAGACGTGGCCTTGATGCGCACCGCAGCGCGCGCAGACGATTTCCGTGCGGATCATCCCGTAGCTGTCGTCGCGAAGGTAGTTCAGATGCCCTTCCGCAAAAGGAGTGGTGAAGCTCGGCCAGCCCGTGCCGCTTTCGAATTTGTTGCCCGCCGTGAACAAGGGCAGGCCGCAAAGCCGGCATGTGTAGACCCCTTCGCGCTTCTCGTTGAGGAAAACGCCGCAGAACGGGGCCTCGGTGCCATGTTCCAACAACACATGTCGTTCTTCATCGCTTAGGTCTGCGGCCAGCCGTTGCAGCTGGTCCTCGCTCGGCGGAGTGATGTCGAATTGCTCGGTGGAGACGTTGGTCATGGCGCTTCCCTTCGCTCGCCATGTCGGCCTGCCGAGGCCGCCCGGCAAGGTCCGTCGCTTGAATATTGCAGGGGCCCGGCCGGACTGGCCAGCATCATTGCTTTTCGCTACCGTTCTTCATGTCGGGGGATGCGCATGCCAAACGAGCCGCAAGAGCCGTCCAGTGCAAAGGGTGCGACGCTCTTTCTAAGCTATGCCCATTCCGACGAGACGCAGGCACGCAAGATCGCAACGGCGCTCGAGGAAGCCGGCTACACCGTTTGGTGGGACGCGCTGATCGAAGGCGGTGCAGTTTATGCCAAATCCATCGGATCCGCGCTTGAGACCGCCGACGCGGTCATCGTCATGTGGTCGGCCAAGTCGGTCGAGTCCCACTGGGTCCGCGACGAAGCCGCGCAAGGACGCGAGCGGCATTGCCTGATCCCGATTTCGCTCGACGGAACCCGCCCGCCGCTAGGGTTCGGCCAAATTCAGGTGATCAAGTTTCGAAGCTGGGGCGGGCGCCGCGACAGCCCGCAATTCGAAGCGCTCGAGCGGGCGATTGCGCAATGTTCCGGAGCGACGCTGCCGCCAGTCAAGGTGCGCCGATCCCGAATGTCGCGCCGAACGGCTCTGTTTGCCGGTGGAGGAGCTGCGGTAGCGATCGTTGGCGGAGGAGCATATCTGGCCTTCGATCGCGGGCTGTTTGGCGGCAAGGCCGATGAATCCAGCATCGCCGTGCTGCCGTTCAAGAATTTGAGCGGCGATACGTCCCAGGATTATTTCGCCGAAGGGCTGACAGAGGAAATCCGAGCCGCACTGATCCGCCTGGATGCCATTCGAGTCATGGCTGCTGCCTCGTCGGAGCGGGCTGGGGAAGAGGATGACGATGTCCAATCGATCGCGAAGCATTTGGGTGTCGGCTACCTGCTCAGCGGCTCGGTTCGAAAGTCGGGGGACCTGTTCAGGATCTCAACCGAGCTCACCGACGGCAAGACTGGCTTCAGTCTGTGGTCAACGACTGTCGACCGGCGGCTCAATGATATTTTTGCCCTCCAGGCCGAGATCGCCCGATTGGTTGCGGAGGCGCTTTCCATTCAGATCGCTACCGACGAGCCGGCCCCAGGTGGAACCGAAAATGTCGAGGCTTACGATCATTATCTAAAGGGCAAATCGCTATTCGGCCTGGCCAAGGATGAAGCGACGGATCGCCAGGCACTGGCCCATTTTGAGCTCGCCATTTCCGCCGATCCCAAATTCGCCCTTGCCCGTGCAGCGCGATCGCGCACGCTGGCTTCGCTTGCTGCCGCCGACGTCGAGGCGAGTGAGCTAAGGCCGATGTACAATGAGGCCGTCGCAGAGGCGAAGCGGGCCGTCGACTTGGCGCCCAACCTCGCCGAAGCTCATCTTGCCCTGGGCTACGCCCTCTTCGCCGGCCGGCTGGACGTGAAGGGTGCCGGTCCCTCCTATGACAAAGCCTTTCAGCTTGGGCGGGGTAACGCGGACATTGTATTGCTCTATGCGCTATTTTGCTCCCGAGCCGGACGGGCCGAGGAAGCTCATGCCGCAATCCAGCGGGCGTTGGCGCTGGATCCGATCAACGCGCGGGTGCATCGCGCTGCCGGATCGATCGATTATGCTGCCCGAAGATATGCTGACGCGTTGCCACCATTAAAACGGGCGCTTGAGCTTAACCCGAAGATCAGCAACGCGCATGCGCTTGCCGGTTTCAGCCTGTTGCAAATGGGCAGGCTGAACGATGCCAAAGTCGAGTTCGAAGCAGAACCAAGCGAATTCAATCGTCTGACCGGTCTTGCCATCATCGAGCATCTGTCTGGCAATCGCCAGGCAGCGGAGATCGCTTATGCCGAGCTCCTTAAGGCAATGGGAGATGCCGCGCTCTACCAGCAGGCGGAAATATTGGCGCAATGGGGCAGGACCGACGAAGCGGTCGCCAAGCTTTGGAAGGCACGGCGGGTGGGCGACTCGGGACTTACCTACCTGGCCACTGATCCGTTGCTTGACCCGATTCGCAAACATCCGGAATTTATCAACCTTCTCAATGAGTTGAAGTTGACCTAAGGCGTTAGACTATCGTTAACCCAAGTTCCGTGCGACAATTGGATTTTCCAACGCAGGAGGAATTCATGGGAAGCGGCAAAGACCGGCAGCCCGGCGATACGCCCGAAGATCTGCTACAGGGTGAACAGGGTCTCGCACCGTCTGGCGCCAGCGGGGATGACCGCCGTTCCAAAGGCGCGAGCGGTGACGACCGTCGTTCCCGGACCGCTAGCGGCGACGACCGCTAGACTCGGCTCAAGGCTGATTTCCATCCGTCCAGCCGTCGCTGGCGATCGGATGAGCTCATCTTCGGTTCGAAGCAGGTAACCTCGCTGTCCATTGCCGCTGCGGCGCTGCGCAGGTCCGCATGAATCCCGGCGCCCGTCGCAGCCAGCATGGCGGCACCAAGAGCCGTCGTTTCGACCATGCTCGGCCGTTCGACCTCCAGGTCCAAAATGTCGGCCAAATCCTGGGCCAACCAGTCGTTGGCGACCATTCCTCCGTCGATCCTTAGGCGGTCCCATTTCACGCCGTCGGCTTCGAACGCCTTCATCAGGTCATAGATCTGGTGCGCCTGTGCCTCCAATGCCGCGCGCACCAGATGCGCCTTGGTAGTGGCGAAGCTGATTCCTGCGATCAGGCCCCGTGCGTCCGAACGCCAATGCGGCGCGCCGAGCCCGGACAGGGCGGGGACCATATGGACTCCGCCATTGTCGGGCACTGAACGCGCCAGCGCTTCGCTTTCCGACGCGCTTGCCAACAGACCTGCGGAATCGCGGAGCCATTGCATCAGGCTGCCGGCGACGAAAACGCTACCTTCCAGCGCGTAGAAACGCTTCCCGCGCGCCTGGCCGAGGACGGTGGTCAACAGGCGGTTGGACGAATGAAGCGGCTTTTCACCACTGTTGGTGAGCACGAACGCACCGGTGCCAAATGTCGCCTTGGTGTGGCCCGCGCCGAGGCATCCCTGGCCGATCGTCGCGGCCTGCTGGTCGCCGGCCATGCCGCAAATCGGGATTGGCCGGCCAAACAGCGACGGAATGGTCTCGCCGATTTGTCCAAGGCAATCGACGATCGTCGGCAGGCTTGCCAGGTCGATCCGGAACAGTTCGCACAGCTCCGGATCCCAGCTGTCCCCACCAAGCGCCATCAGCATGGTTCGGCTGGCGTTGCTTGCGTCCGTTGCGTGAATCGCGCCGCCGGTCAGCTTCCACAGCAGCCAGGAGTCCATCGTTCCGAAGGCGAGTCGATTTCCGGCGGCGCTAACCGCCGGCCGGTTGGCCAGCATCCACTCCATCTTGGATGCGCTGAAATAAGGATCGAGCAGTAGCCCGGTCCGGCCCTGGATCATGGGCTCATGGCCCGCGGCGGCGAGCTGTTCGCATCGATCCGAGGTGCGGCGGTCCTGCCAGACAAGGGCATTGCCGATCGGCTGGCCTGTCGCCTTGTCCCACGCAACCACGGTTTCGCGCTGATTGGTAATCCCGATGGCGAGGATCGCATCCGCACCACCTGCCGCATCGATCATCTGGCGGGTCACGATTAGCGTGCTTTCCCAGATTTCAGCGGCGTCATGTTCGACTTGACCAGGCGTGGGATAATGCTGGGCAAGCGGACGCTGGGCACTCCCGGCAACGGTGCCATCCGGCCGGAACAGCATCGCGCGCGTTGAAGTGGTCCCCTCGTCGATGACCAGGATGAATTCAGTCACTCTCCGCGACGCATCCGTTCATGGACCATGTCGAACACGGCCCGGTGCATGGGATGGTCGAACTCGATGCCCGCCACCCATTCCTTGACCCAGCAAATCCGCCCCTGGATCGCTTCGATGCCAGGCAGCGAGACCCAGATGGTGTCGTCGGGAAGCACGCGGACCGGAAGCTCGACCCTGCAGCCTTCAGGCGAAAAATCGAGCAGGTCGACACGCCAGCGGTGTTCGCCTGTCCGGCGAAAGTCGATGTCTGCGCGAAGCGGAAGCCGCTCCGCCCGGCGTCCGTGGCCTTCCACAGCAGACCCCTTGTTGTTCCGAGCTTTGACCAGCCTAGCTTCAATCGGCCAAGCTGCGAAGGGGATTCATCCGGAAAGGCTGTAATCGGGTTTCCGATTGGCCGTGGCGCGTTAGCGCGTTAGCGTGCGGCATGCCGCTTTACGAAATTGATGGGATTGCACCGACGCTGAGCGAAGGTGCGTGGGTCGCTCCCTCGGCAGACCTCATTGGCGACGTTCGACTGGGTGCCCGGGTAAGCGTGTGGTTCGGCGCAATAATCCGGGCCGACAACACGCCGATCATCCTAGGCGACGAAAGCAATTTCCAGGACGGAGCCATCGGCCATTCCGATCCCGGGGCGCCGCTGACTATCGGCGCCCGGGTCACAGTCGGCCACCAGGCCATTCTCCACGGCTGCACGGTCGAGGATGAGGCGCTGATCGGAATGGGGGCGCGAATCCTCAACGGGGCTGTGATTGGCGCGCAATGCATCGTCGGTGCGGGCGCCCTGGTAACCGAAGGCAAGAAGTTCGAGCCGAGGAGCCTGATCGTCGGCTCTCCGGCGCGGGCGATGCGCCAGCTTTCGGAGGATCAGGTGGCACTGCTTCGCCTGTCTGCTGCCCACTACGCCGAGAAGGCTGCCCGATACGCGAGAGGATTGCGCCCCATCGGCCAGTAAGTCCTTAGGCGATGCAATTCGGCACCGGTCTGCACCTGTTAAGCCTCGGCTCAGCCCGGAAATGCTTGTCTCGGCACTAGTTTATCGCCAATAGCGCCCTACATGGCGCCGGTCGTGGGGACAGACGGGCTGCCTATCCAGCAATAGCAGGGCGGGGGAGAATGACGGCATTACGCCGCATGACGATCGGAAAATTTAGCGGAATTGCCGCGGCGATGGCGCTTGGCCTAGCGGTGCCCGCTTCGGCGCAAAATAGCGACGCGCCGATCGATGTGACCGCCGCGCCGCCGCCCTCGGCCGAAACGATCGGTCCGTCCCAGCTACGTGACTTCAACCTGCGTGGCACCGTGACTCGGCCGGCAGATCAACCGGTCGCGACTCCGGCCCAGCCTGCAGATACGGCGACGGCTCGGCCCAGGAGCGGCGAAGCCGTCCCGGCCGAGGCAGCCGCGCAAGCGCCTTCCGCCGGCAGAGTCGCCACGCAGCGTCCGACCCCTGCATTGAACGGCGGGAATTCGTCGGCAGCAGCCGGGCGTACTGCAAGTGAACCGCCGATCACTCCGTCACTTCCGCTGGAGGTCACCACCGATCCTGCGCCGCAGCCAGATGTCGCCGACCCCGGTCTCACAGCGACTCCTGCGGATGAGGGCAACAGCCTTCTGTCCTGGCCTTGGCTGGCGGCACTTATTGCGTTGGTAGGCGGAGGAGCCTTCCTGGCGTGGAATCGTCGTGACCGCAGCCGGCGCTACGGCGACCCGGGCCGGATGGCGTTCGCCGGATTGGTCCCCGACGGTGCCGAACCACAGGCTGCGTCTCCGCTGCGCCCGCGGGCGGACCCGGTTCCCTCCCGTGGGCAGCCCGGACTCGGTCCGCGTCCCGACCCAGTGCCGCCGTCAGCGACGCCGCGTCCATCCCCGGCGCCGAAACCGCCGAGCGACGGGACGATCAAATCGACCAGCCTGAAACCCCAGCTCAATGTCGAATTCCATCCAGACCGGGTGGTCGTAACCGAGCAGGAAGTGCTGTTGATGTTCGAAATCGTCATTTCGAACATGGGCTCGGCGCCTGCCCGCGACGTGCTCGTCGAAGGCCATTTGTTCACGGCGCACGTCGGTCAGGACAGGGAGATCGCGACATTCTTCCAGAATCCGAGCACCAGCAACGATCGCATGACATTGATTGCGCCGCTCGGTCGCGTGTCGCTGAAGAGCGTGGCGCGCCTGCCGCTTGAGGAGGTGCACCAGTTCGAGGCGCGGGGCCGAAAGCTGTTCGTCCCACTGATCGGTTTCAACATTCTCTATCGCTTCGGCGGCAGCGAAGGTCAGGCTTCGGCCAGCTTCCTGGTCGGCCGCGGCAATGAAGAGGATGAAAAGCTGGCCCCGTTCCGGATCGACCTCGGGCCGCGCATTTTCCGCGGGCTAAGCTCGCGTGCCCACAGCATCGGAATGCAGACCGTTTAGTCTCAGAGCGGAGATGCCCCTAGCTTTGAGCTAGTCCCCCGGCTAGTCGAGCGGCGGTGCATTATAGCTATGCCAGGCCAGCACGGCGGCCGCGCCGCGGTGAGGCCGCCACCGTTCCGCAAGTTCTCTCAATTGCTTTTCGGTTGGCTTCCCTTCGAGGCCCATCAGCTTGCCGATTTCGATCTGCACGGCGAGATCGCCCGCCGGCCAGACATCGATCCGCCCTTCCGCGAACAAGAGGTAGATTTCCGCAGACCAGCGCCCAATGCCCTTGATCTTGATCAGTTGGGCGATGGCTTCCTCGTCATCCTCTGGCAAATGGGCGAGATCGAGTTCGCCGGAAAGAACGAGGCCAGCCAGGCTTCGCAGATAGCCGGCCTTCTGCCGTGACATGCCCGCCTCGCGCATTTCCTCGTCGGTCGCATCGAGCAGCTTCTCGAGATCGACTGGCTGTCCGAATTTGGCGGTCAGCTTGTTCCACATCGACCTTGCCGCCGCCACGCTGACCTGCTGGCCGACGATCGTTCGAAGCAGCGTCTCGACACCCGGCTCGCTGGCACGCGGCTCGGGATGGCCGTGGGTGTCGAGCACCCTGGCGAAGGCTACTTCGCGCTCGGCGAGGGCATTCAAGCTATTGGCGAGCGATTCATGAGTGCGGACCATCAGGCGACGCTCGCTGCATAGAGGGCGACCGCGGCCGCGTTGGAGACATTGAGGCTTTCGACCTCGTCGGTGATCGGCAACCGAGCCAGCGCGTCGCAATGCTCGCGGGTATTCGGCCGCATGCCGGGCCCTTCGGCGCCGAGTACCAGGGCGACCCGTTGCGGGCCCAGCGCATCCTTAAGATCGGTCGTCGCCTCGCCAGCGAGGCCGATCCGCCAGAAGCCGGCCTCCGCAATCTCCTCGAGCGCGCGGGCGAGATTGACGACCCTGACCCATGGGACGCGTTCCAGCGCTCCCGATGCAGCCTTGGCCAGGGCACCGCCTTCAGGCGGCGAATGCCGGTCCTGGGTGACGATCCCGATTACTCCGAACGCCGCCGCGGAGCGAAGGATCGCTCCGACATTGTGCGGGTCGGTTACCTGGTCGAGCACCAGCAGGATGGCGCGTTCGGAGGCATCGGCCAATATGTCGCCGAGCCAAACATCCTCCAGCGGCTCGACCTCGATCACCACGCCCTGATGAGGCGCATCGTGCGGAACCATCCGGCCAAGGTCGGGCGCCTCGGCCATGGTAACCTGCAGCTCGGGCGGGAATTGCATGAAGCTGGCCGCCTCGCGCGTCGCCCAGGCCTTCAGCACCTTGCGGTCGGGATTGTCGAGTGCGGCTGCGACAGCATGCTTGCCCCAGAAGCGCGGTCGGTTCGGATTGCCGCCGGACTTGCCTTTGTTCTTTCGCGCCATGGGACCAGCCCATGCGTCGGGATAACGGCTCAGGCAAGCCCTTCGGCGTCGAGCGCATAGCCGGCGGAGCGCACCGTCCGGATGATATCCGGATCTCCAAGTGCCAGGCGGAGCCGACGGATATGCACGTCGACGGTCCTGAGCTCGATGTCCTCGCTATGCGGCCAAACCGTTTCCAGCAGCTGCTGTCTCGAATAGACGCGGCCGGGATTCTCGAGGAAATGGCGCAGCAGCCGATACTCAGTCGGCCCGAGCTGGATTGGCTGGCCGTTGCGGCGCACCCGATGCGCGACAAGATCCATGTCCAGTCCCGCGTAGGACAAGGCTTCAGCGGCCAGCGCAGGCCTGACCCGGCGAAGCACTGCACCAGCACGTGCCACCAGTTCCTTGGGGCTGAAGGGCTTGGTCATATAATCGTCGGCGCCGGTATCCAGCCCGCGGATTCGGTCATCTTCTTCGCCGCGAGCGGTGAGCATGATGATCGGGACATTGGCAGTGGTCTGCCTGCGGCGTAGCCGGCGGCACACCTCGATCCCGCTGATCCCCTCGATCATCCAGTCGAGTAGGACCAGGTCGGGCTTCACCTCTTCAGCGAGAATCAGCGCTTCTTCGCCATCGCCCGTGCGAGTCACCGCATAGCCGGCCCGGTCGAAATGGAAACTGACCAGCTCGGCGAGCGCGCGGTCGTCTTCGACAAGCAGGAGCCGCTTGGGCAGCATCAGACTTCTTCCACCATCATCTCGTCACCCTTCGGGCGGTCCATGATGTGTTCGCCGGTCGCGGCATAATAGACCATCTCGGCGATATTGGTCGCATGGTCGCCGACGCGCTCGACATTCTTCGCGATGAACAACAGATGCGCCGACTGGCCGATGTTGTTCGGATTCTCCATCATGTAGGTGAGTAGCGTGCGGAAGATCGAGTTGTAGAAATCGTCTACAGCCTTGTCCCGTTCGATGACCCGGACCGCGGTGTCCGCATCGCGCTCGACGAAGGCATTGAGCACGTCGTGGACCATCTGGGTCGCGATCTTAGCCATTTCCGGCATCAGCGACAGCGGTTCGATGTCTCGATCGACCAGCAGGGGAACCCGCTTGGAGATATTCTTGGCATAATCGCCAATCCGCTCCACCACGCTCGAGATTTTCATCGCCGCGACAACGTCGCGAAGGTCAGCTGCCATCGGCGCTCGAAGCGCGATCAGCTGGACCGCGCGCTTCTCGGTCTCGATCTCGAGCAGGTCGAGCTTCTTGTCGTTCTCGACGACCTTGGCCGCGCCGTCGAGGTCATGCTGGACGAGGCAGCGCATCGATTCGCGGATAGCATGTTCGGCAAGCCCGCCCATCTCGCTGATGAGGGCGCGCAGCCGGTCGAGATCCTCGTCAAACGCCTTGATCGTATGTCCACTGCTGGTGGCCATGTTGCTCTCTCCGATCAGCCGTAACGGCCGGTGATATAGTCCTGGGTCCGTTGCTGGACAGGCCTCGTGAAGATGTCCTTGGTGCGGCCATATTCGACCATCTCGCCCAGATGGAAAAATGCCGTCCGCTGCGACACGCGCGCGGCCTGCTGCATATTATGGGTAACGATCGCGATCGCGTAGCGTCCGCGCAGCTCGTGGATCAGCTCCTCGATCTTGGCGGTGGCGATTGGATCCAGCGCAGAACAGGGCTCGTCCATCAGGATCACCTCCGGGTCGACCGCGATCGCGCGGGCAATGCAAAGGCGCTGCTGCTGGCCGCCCGATAGAGCGGTTCCGCTTTCCTGCAGGCGGTCCTTGACCTCTTCCCAAAGGCCAGCGCGCTTCAGCGATTTCTCGACGATTCCGTCCAGGTCGCCCTTGTTGCCGGCGAGACCATGGATCCGCGGGCCATAGGACACATTCTCGTAGATCGATTTGGGGAAGGGGTTCGGCTTCTGGAACACCATGCCGACGCGGGCGCGCAGCTGAACCACGTCCATCTTAGAGGCATAGACGTCATCGCCGTCGAGCTGGATGTCTCCAGTCACTCGTGCACCCGGAATCGTGTCGTTCATCCGGTTGAGGCAACGGAGGAACGTCGATTTCCCGCATCCCGAGGGGCCAATGAAGGCGGTCACCTTGTCGTCATGAATGTCGACGCTGACGCCTTTCAGCGCCTGCTTGTC
>DASTVY010000071.1:0-2814 GCA_035758865.1 Sphingomicrobium sp.
ACGGCGTTCGGAGTGCCGGCCATGACCAGGTCGAGCGAGCTCTCGGCGATCTCGGCCTGGCTCGGGTTCAGGATATACTCGCCATCCTTGTAGCCGACGCGGGCGGCGCCGATCGGGCCCATGAAGGGGACGCCGGAGATCGTGAGGGCGGCGGACGCCGCGATCATCGCGACGATGTCCGGCTCATTCTCTCCGTCATAGGAAAGGACCTGCGCGATCACCAGGACTTCATTGTAGAAGCCTTCGGGGAACAGCGGGCGGATCGGGCGATCGATCAGGCGGCTGGTCAGCGTTTCCTTTTCGGTCGCTCCACGCTCGCGCTTGAAGAAACCGCCCGGAATGCGGCCGGCTGCGGAGAATTTTTCCTGGTAGTGGACGGTCAGCGGGAAGAAGTCCTGGCCGGGCTTCACCGACTTGGCGGCGGTCACTGCGCACAGGACGACGGTCTCTCCCAGGGTGGCGAGGACTGCGCCGTCCGCCTGGCGGGCAACGCGGCCGGTTTCGAGCTTGAGGGTCTTTCCGCCGAGCTCGATTTCTACGGTTTTGATGTCAAACATTCTTAGTTTCCTTCACCCCGGGCCAGATGCGCGGGGACAGCAGGGCAGACAAAGCCGGTCTGCCAGCGGAGTGGGGCCTGATATGCCCCAAAGGCTAACCGCCGAATTGCGGTCAGGCCCGTAAAGTCGAAGGGCGCCGAGTAGGCGCCCTTCGGGAAATTGGTTACTTGCGGAGGCCCAGCTTGGTGATCAGGTCCGTGTAGCGGGCCGCGTCTTCGCGCTTGAGATAATCGAGCAGCGAGCGGCGCTTGTTGACCAGCATCAAAAGGCCGCGGCGCGAATGGTTATCCTTCGCGTGGGTTTTGAAATGCTCGGTCAGGTTGGTGATGCGCTCGCTCAGGATCGCGACCTGCACCTCGGGCGAACCGGTGTCCTCCGAACCGCGGGCATGTTCCTTGATCAGCTTCTGCTTCTTCTCAGCGGTAATCGACATCTAGCACTCCTTATCTGTCTATAGGTTGAACCCGCGAACGACCTTGCAGCCGTCATCCGAAACTTCGACCAATGCGACCGGCACCTTGCCGTCCATCGCAATCTGAAGTCCCGGCATCGCGGGGATCCCGAAAAGCCGCTGTCCTTGACGGAGCAGCTGAGCTTGTTCGGGGGTGACGGGGAGGCCCGGGATGTCGTCCAGCCCCGCATCAAGCGGGAGAACCGTCTCCGTCAGTCGGCGCGCCTTAGCGGCATCTTGCAGAAAGTCCAGCGAAATCGCCCGATCGAGCCCGAACGGACCGGCCTTCGTACGTCTGAGCATGGTGACGTGACCGACCGTGTTCAGCGAGTGGGCGATGTCGCGCGCCAGGCTGCGGATGTAGGTGCCCTTGGAGACGGCGGCAGACAAAGTCACTTCCGCGAGCCCGTCATGCTGAACTTGGTTCAGAATGCATTCCAGAGAGGCATTAGTGGGTGGAGAAATGGACCCTGAATCAAGTTCAGGGTGACGGATGGAAAGGGAATGGATCGTGACTCTCCGGGCCTCAAGCTCGACCTCCTTGCCCGCCCTGGCGAGATCGTAAGCCCGCTCACCTTCGATCCTCAGCGCGGAAAAGGCCGGCGGAACCTGATCGATCGGGCCGGTGAAACGCTTCAGCACCGCTTGCACCTCGCTCAGGGCCGGACGCACGTCGCTGGTGGCGGCGACAGTGCCTTCCAGGTCGAGCGTATCGGTCTCTTCGCCGAACCGGATGGTGAAATCATAAGCCTTGGTTGCATCAAGCATCCGGCCGCAAAGCTTCGTGGCCTCGCCCAGCGCGATCGGCAGCACGCCCGACGCCAGCGGGTCGAGGGTCCCGCCGTGTCCGACCTTGGTTTTGGGCTCACCGGATTCCCGCAAGGCGCGCTTTACCGCGCCGACTGCCTGGGTCGAACCCAACCCGACCGGTTTATCGAGGATGATCCAGCCGTGAAGCGCCATGGGCCGCGCGATAGACAAGCCGGTTCGCTTTGACCATAAGTCCGCGCATTCAGCCGCGGGAGCTTCAGTAGATTTTGCTTACGATCATTGGCGAATGCGACAAGCAGCTGTTCGGGATGAAGCCCGCTGAACGGCTTGGCCGTCAATGTGGCAGTCTCGGCGACCGTCAGCTCATCGCTCATGCCTCGGCGGTTCTGTCCGACGACACCATCGCCTGGCTAGCAGCCCACAATGGAACGGTGGTCACATCGATCGAAGGGAAGCCGCTGGCAGTGGTCGTCGGACCCGACGAGATCGACGCGGCGCGCAAGGCGATGGGCGGCGAGGGCGGCATGGAGATGACCAGCGCCAATGCGATCGGAACGGTCTATGTGCGCAAGCTCCGGCGGACTCTCGAACCTCTTGCACTGTCGCTAGGCGAGCAGCCACGGGCCGTGGTCGAGCGCAAATTGTTCGCCAGCGTCTACAAGGGCGTGACCGACGTCGTCACCAAATATGCCTGGCCCGAACCGGCGCTTTGGCTGACGCGTGGGGCCGCTGCTCTTGGCCTCAGCCCCAATTTCGTGACGACCCTCGGACTGCTCCTGACCTTTGTTGCGGCCTGGCAATTCTATGTCGGCGATTTGGCCGGCGGAATGGCTGCGGCCTGGCTGATGACCTTGCTCGATACGGTCGACGGCAAGTTGGCCCGGGTGACACTGACGTCCAGCTGGCTAGGCAACCAGCTCGACCATGGCAACGATCTCATCCACCCGCCACTGTGGTGGTATTGCCTCGCGAACGGAATCAGCCTTGCAGACCCGGGCCATCGCTGGACCTGGCTGTCATGCTGGATCATCCTTG
>DASTVY010000112.1:0-3654 GCA_035758865.1 Sphingomicrobium sp.
TCGTCAATAACGATACCTATTCGGTCAGCGCCGATGCCAGCGCTTCGGCGACGAGCGGTGCGGCATCTGCCAACGCCGCGGCTGCCGGTGTCTGGCAGTTCGTCAACGGCGGAAGCCCGGTATTCGCCAACAATGGCGCATTCGACGTCGATGCCGTGGCGTTCGCAACGGGCACGGCGGGAAGTGCCTCTGCAAACGCAGTCGGCTACGCCCTGAAGAGCGGCAACTTGATTGCCGGCGGCGGCGAGCCGATCACGCTCGACGTGACCAACAGCGCCGCGATGACCGTGGCTGCAACGGCGACTGCTCCGGGCATTGCGAACGCGTTCGCGGTCGGGATCAGCGCCCAGGTAATCGGCGACACAACGGCCGTTGCAACGCAACAGGCGCTGCTAACCGGCGCGATCGACAACAGCGGTTCGCTGACGGTCATCGCCAATGCGGCGGGCGGGACCACCACCCGCACAACCGGCGTTGGCACGACTCTCACGACACTGGTGGGTGCGACCAGCAGTGCGGCGGCGACCGGAATCCGTCTGGCGTCGGGCGCCAACACGGTGACGGTTACCAATACCGGTTCGATCAACGTCGACGCGATTACGGCCAATGGCGATGCGGTTACGGATCCGCTCGCGACGGGTGGTATCTCGACCGCCTACGGCATCCGCGTGCTTGACAATGGCACGGGCCAGGCACCGCTTGTGACCGATGTCTTCACCATCGACAATTCGGGCGACATCATCGTCCGGGTAAGCGGCGACGGCGGGGCAACCTGGCGGCGCGGCATGGCGATCGACGTTGCGCTTGCACCGAACAACAGCGTTATCAACCTGCTCGGTGGCGGCAACATCTACGGCAACATCGACCTCCAGGCGGGCGACATCATCAACGTCGACAATGGCACAACGACGTTTGACGGTATCGTCAACCCAGAGTGCATGCCGCCGGTGTTTGACGGTGTGGCCAGCACTTGCGGCCAAGGTACGCTGAACATCACGGCGGACGGCAATCTGGTCCTGCTCGATCCTCGGATCAGCGGCGACCCGGACGTCTATGACGGCCCGTCCTATGTGTTTGTTGACACCTATAACCAGGCGGCCGGCGGAACCATTACCTACGACCTCCAGCCGGCGGCTGGCGGCACGCAGCCGATCGGAACCTATCCGCAGATCTTCGCCAACACTGCGAACATCGACGGCAACCTGGTGGCAAATATCACCACCCCGAATGGGTTGTTTGCCGACGACTACTTCTGGAACAACGTGATCGATGCAGTAACGCTTAACGGCACGTTCGACAGCTGCACCATCGGTGGCGCCCATGCGGTCAGCCCGCTGCTAAGCCTCACCTGCATCTATGACGCGGGCGAGAATGTCGACCTGGGTCTCGAGCGGCTTGCGTTCAACGACCTGGCCGGCCTGACCGACAACCAGCTGGCGGTCGCGACGGCTCTCGAGAATGTGTACGACGTCTCGCTGACCGGTCCGTTCAGCACGCTGGTCGCCGAACTGTTCACGCTGGATGAGCCCAGCCTGGTCGATGCCTTCGATCAGCTGAGCGGCGTCGAATATCCGAATTACCTCCACGCAATTCGGAATTCGCAGTTCGTCCTCAACACCTTCGTGAACGACCAGCTGGATTGCGCGATCGCTGTGGACGGCATTGATAACTGCCGCAACCCGACAGAAGGCGGCCGTGTCTGGATCCTTGGCCAGTATGGCTGGTCCGACATGGACAGCAACGACAATGCGATCGGCTACGATGGCAATCATTGGGCAGGCACGCTGGGCGGCGAATATCGCTTCGGCAACTTCGCTGTGGGCGCCTTCGTCGGCTACCGCAACGTCGACGTCGACTTCCCGGATGCGCTGGTCGACAGCGAAGCGGAAGCCAATGGATGGCACCTCGGCCTGACCGCAAGCTACGATGTCGGCAGCTTCTACGTCCGAGGCATCGGCAGCTACTCGAGCCTCGACGGCGATGCCGAGCGGGATATCTCGATCGGCACCATCGTCGGAACGATGGCCGGCGATCCGGACGTCAACATGTGGTCGCTCTATGTCGAGGGCGGTGGCCGCTTCGACATCGGTGGCTCGTGGCTGACGCCCTATGTGGCCCTCGACTGGACGAGCATGAAGCTCAAGTCCTTCACCGAAGAAGGGACCACCGGCGCCAACCTCGACTTCGACAGCCAGACCGAAGATCAGCTGTCGGGTGTCATCGGGGTCAAGTGGACCGGCAACTTCGGCGGCATCATTCCGGAAGCGAAGCTGGCTTATCGCCACAACTTCGGGGATGACATCGGCGTCGACACCCGCTTCGCTCTTGCTCCGTCAGGCAGCGACTTCCGCAAGGAAGAAGAGCGCGACGCGGGTTCGATCCTCGCCGGCCTAAGCGTCGCGGGAACCTTCGGTTCCAACGTGTCTGGGCGGCTGGGTTACCTTGGGCAGTTCGGCGACGAATATCATGATCACGCGATCTACGGCTCGCTGACCCTGGCATTCGGCGCCCCGCCGCCTCCGCCGCCTCCGCCGCCTCCGCCGCCGCCTCCGCCGCCTCCAGCGACGCAGACCTGCCCCGACGGCTCGGTGATCCTGGCGACCGACACTTGTCCGCCGCCGCCTCCTCCTCCGCCGCCGCCGCCGCCTCCGCCGGAGCCGGAACGGGGCTAAGGAGACAGGGGCCCCAGGCTCGGTCGGTCAGGTTCGAAAGGATAATTGGCCGGCCCGGATCCGGGGAAGTTGAGAAAAGAGAAGAGGGAAGCAATTCCCTCTTCTTTTTTCTTGGGGCCAAGGAATTTTTGTCTAGAGTTCAAAACCATGAGCACCACCAAGACCGCACCGCGCAGCACGCCGCCTGCCTCCGCAACCGCAGCACAAGCCAAGGTCGATCCACTCGACAAGACCATCGCCCGCGCGCAGCAGGGTCGAGTGAACGTCACTGCGGAAAAGGCCATTGCCATGGCCGGCAAGCTTTATGGCGAAGGCAAATATGGTCAGGCGGTGAAGGTTTGCGAACAGATCATACAAGCCAGGCCCGGGAACGCCGATGCTCATAATATCCACGGAGTTGCCCTTAACGCCCTTGGGAAGTCGGCAGAAGCAATCGAATCCCTCCGCCGGGCGGTGAAGCTGGCGCCGAATGCGACCAGTATTTTTGCAAATCTCGGTGAGGTCCAGCGGCAGGCAGGTCACAAGAAGGATGCGGCCAAATCGCTCGAAAATGCGGTCAAGCTCGATCCGAAGAATGCCCAGGCTTTGAACAACCTCGGTATCATCCGGTACGACGAAGGCAAGTTTGAGGAGGCAGTCGACTATTATCGCCGCGCGATAGAAGTCCGGCCCGGAATGTACGAAGCGCTAAATAATTTGGGCAACGCATTGCGCATGGTCGGTGATGTCGATGGCGCAATCCAGGCCTACCAGGACGCGCTCGTCTACCGAGAAAAATATCCCGAAGCGTACAACAATCTCGGGACGCTTCTTCAACAGGACAAGCGTCTTGAAGAAGCGGAGCATGCCCTGAGGAAGGCGATCGCACTCAATCCTCGCTACGTCGAAGCGCACAACAACCTCGCGCAGCTCTACTTCGCGCAGAAAAAGGAAGTGGATGCGCTGCGTGTCCTGGGTGATGCGTTGAAATTCGCTCCGACCA
>DASTVY010000146.1:0-8559 GCA_035758865.1 Sphingomicrobium sp.
CGGGGAGCAGGGAATCTTCCGTCAGCTTTTCGCCGATTCAGAACCTGACGGGGATCATTACGCCGAACGGCTTGTTCTTCGAGCGCTATCACGCCGGACGGCCGGAGGTGGACCCGCACCAGCATCGTCTTCTCATCCACGGCCTGGTCGAGCGTCCGTTGCTGCTGTCGATGAACGACATCGTGAGATTTCCGGCCGTGTCTCGCATCCATTTCATCGAATGTCCTGCCAACGGCGGGATGGAATGGCGCGCCGCGCAGCTCAATTCGCTGCAATTCACGCACGGCATGATCGGCTGCGCGGAATGGACCGGCGTCAAGCTCTCCACCCTGCTGGACGAAGTCGGCCTCAAGAAAGAGGCGAAGTGGGTCATGGTGGAAGGCGCCGACGGCGCGCATATGAACCGCAGCCTGCCGCTCGACAAGTGCCTTGACGATTGTCTGGTCGTGTACGCTCAGAACGGCGAGGCGCTGCGCCCCGACCAAGGTTATCCCCTGCGGCTCGTCGTGCCGGGCTGGGAAGGCAACGTCAGCGTGAAATGGCTGCGTCGCGTGAAGGTCGGAGACAAGCCCTGGTTCTCGCGCGAGGAAACCTCGAAATACACTGACCTCATGCCGGACGGCACCTCGCGCGGCTTCACCTGGGTCATCGACGCCAAATCTGTCATCACCTTTCCCTGCCCGGAAAAGCCGGTCCCGGGTCCCGGCCTGCACGAAATTCGCGGGCTGGCGTGGAGCGGCAACGGCAGGATCAAGCGCGTCGACGTATCGTTCGATGGCGGGATGAATTGGCACACTGCCGAGCTCAAGGAGCCGATCCTGCCCAAGGCCCTGACGCGTTTCACGATCCCGTGGCGATGGGAGGGACAGCCGACGCTGCTGGAATCGCGGGCCATCGACGAGACCGGCTACGTGCAGCCGACGATCGCGCAATTGCGCACGGTGCGCGGCAGCAATTCGATCTATCACAACAACGCAATCCAGACCTGGCAGGTCAAGCCGGACGGGAGCATCTACGATGTCCAGCTGGGCTAGGCGCGGCGCGGTTCCGCTCTTGCTGATCTGGGCATGGCTCGATGTTGCCCCGGCGAGTGCTGCCGACCCCGGATTTTTTGGCTACGGCACCAAGCCGACGCCGGAACAGATCGCGGGCTGGGACATCGACGCCCGTGCCGATGGTTCCGGTCTTCCGGACGGCAAAGGCACGGTGGCCCAAGGCGAGGAGATCTACGCCCAGCAATGCGCGGCGTGCCATGGCACCTTTGGCGAGGGCGAGGGCCGCTATCCCAAGCTCACCGGCGGGGAAGGAACGCTGACCGGCGATCGGCCCGAGCCGACGGTTGGCAGCTATTGGCCGTTCGCGCCGACCTTGTGGGATTACATCAATCGGGCGATGCCGTTTCAGGCGCCGCGCAGCCTTTCGGTCGCGGACGTCTATGCCTTGACGGCCTACGTTCTCAATCTCAACAACATCGTGCCGAACGATTTCGTTGCCGATCGCGACAGCCTGCCGAAGGTGAAAATGCCCAACCGCGACCGCTTCATCTGGCAGGATCCGCGTCCCGATACCGTGGCCGAGGCTTGCATGAAGGATTGCAAGCATCCTGAAGACGTGAAGGTCATCTCTTCGGCTGAAGGCAAGGACCTCACGCCGCGGACAACGGGTCCGCTTGACGAAATGCGGCCGCAATAGCTGGGCGATAGGGCCGAAAGCTGGAGAAACCGATGCGATCAGGACCGCAGCCCTTCGCGGCGATGCTGTTTCCCGGTGTTGCCCTGAGCCTGCTGCTGCTCATGGGCGCCGGACACGCACAGTCTTCGGTCTCCGAGGGCGAAAAGCTTGCGTTCGATCGCGGCAAAGGCAACTGCCTCACTTGTCACGACATCAAAGGCGGGGATTCGCCCGGCAATCTCGGGCCGCCGCTGGCGGACATCAAGAAGCGGTTTCCGGATCGCAACGAGCTCATTGCGATCGTCTCGGACGAGACCAAGCGCAATCCGCTGACGGTCATGCCGCCGTTCGGTCGCAACCTCATTCTCACCGAACAGGAAATCAACAGCGTCGTCGATTTTCTGTACACGCGATAGCGATGGCAATAGCAAGGCAAAGAGGAGAACACCAATGAGCGAGCAGGCAGGCCCCGACCGCACGCGGCGGCTGATCATCAAGGGCGCCGTCGTGGGCGGCTTGGCCGGTTTCGGTCTTGTCGGCGGCGGTCTCATGCGAGTGCAGGCAGCCGATGCCTCCAAATGGCCGAAGGACGCCTTTGCGCAAAAGACCGAGGCGGATGCGATCAAGGCGATCTACGGGAAGTCAGCGGAGGAGTCCGACAAGGTCAGACTCGACGCCCCGGAAATCGCCGAGAACGGCGCGGTCGTTCCGATCTCGGTCAGCAGCACGCTCGCCGACGTGACGTCCATCGCCATCCTGGTGCCCGAGAACCCGTTCCCGCTGACGGCCGCGTACAAGATTCCCGCCGGCACGTCGCCGATGGTGGGCAACCGCATCAAGATGGCCAAGACCAGCAAGGTCGTGGCGGTGGTGGAGGCCGGCGGCAAGCTCTACAGCGCAACCAAAGAGGTCAAGGTCACGGTCGGCGGCTGCGGCGGCTGACCAGATCGGATAGACAGAAAGGTAAGACCAATGGCATCGACAATTCGTGTGCGCGCTGTCTCGAACGGTGATACGACCGACGTCCAGTCGCTGATTCAGCATCCGATGGATTCCGGCTTCGTCAAGGACGCGAAGGGCGACTTGATCCCGCCGCATCACATCGAGGTGGTGGAGTTCGAGCATGCTGGCAAGACGGTCTTCACCGCCCTGTGGGGGCCCGCCGTCTCGAAGGACCCCTACCTCAAGTTCAGCTTCAAGGGTGCCAACAAGGGCGACGAGCTGAAGGTCAGTTGGGTCGACAACAAGGGCGCAACTGATTCCGTAGTGGCGAAGATTGGGTGAGCCCGGCGTCCGCGCGGGATCAACAAGGAGACTTCGGGAATGTCTCGCAAACTCGTGTTCGCGATCGCCGCGCTTTGCTTCGCCGCCGGAGAGCCGGCTTGGGCCGCCGAGGCCGTGAACCCCAGCGCGGATTTCAAGGCATTTCGCGACTACTTCACCAGTCGATTCCCGAAAGTGCCGTTGAAGGATTTCGTCAACGGCCCTTATTCGATGGACGCGGATCTGCGCAAGCAGTGGGAGGCGAAGGAGGAATTTCCGCCATACGAATTCGCGCTGGAGCAGGGCAAGGAGATGTTCGCGACGCCGTTCAAGAACGGCAAGAGCTATGCCGATTGCTTCCCGAACCAGGGCATCGGCATTCGACAGAACTATCCGTATTTCGACGAAAAAGCCGGCAAGGTCATCACGCTCGAGCTGGCGCTCAACCTGTGCCGCGAAGCCAATGGCGAGGCGCCATATTCCTATGTCAAAGACGAGATGGCGGCGCTCACCGCCTATATGGCCTACACGTCTCGCGGCAAGCCCTTCGACATCAAGATTCCGGACGATCCGCGAGCACTCGAGGCGTACGAAAACGGAAAGAAGTATTTCTACCAGCGCCGCGGGCAGCTCAATTTCTCCTGCGCGAGCTGTCACGTGCAAAGCCCGGGCCAGCGCATTCGAACCGAGGTGCTCGCCCCGGCGCTGGGCATCCTGGCCGCGATGCCGATCTACCGCTCGGAGTGGGGCGGAATGGGCACGACCAGCCGCCGCTTCGTCACCTGTAACAGCCAGGTTCGCGGCGTCCCGCTCGATCCGCAAGACGACCTGTACCGCGACGTCGAATACTACCTCTCCTATATGAGCAACGGCCTGCCGATCGCGGGCCCAGGCGCGCGCCCGTGAGATCGGAGAACGCCATGCGCAAATATATTCTGATTCTGCTGGCGATTGTCTGGTCGATCGCGGGCATCGCATTCGTCGCTGCGGCCGGCAGCGAAGCCGATTTCAAGTCCGCCTTGGCGGCTGCGGAAAGCGCGAACAAGGAAGCGGGCGCGCTCAAGAATCAATGGACCACGACCGCACAGCAGCTGGCGGCGGCCAAGCAGGCAGCGGCGGCCGGAGACTTCGACAAGGCCAGCAGTCTCGCCAAGCAGGCCGAGGCGCTCGCCAAAGCGTCGATTGCTCAGGCCAAGGAGCAGCAGGAAGCCTGGAGAGCGGTCGAGATTCGCTGAGCGGACCAGCCAGCGGGAGAGTGTTCGCATGAATCGCCGTGAGGCCTTGAGAGTTCTCACCGCTGCCGCGTTGGCGGGCGTCGTTCCCCGCATCGGCGCCGCTGCCGACGACGACCTTTACGACATCGGCCGCTTCGGCAACGTCCGCGTGCTGCATCTGACCGATACGCACGCCCAGCTCCAGCCGGTCTTCTTCCGGGAGCCGAGCGTCAATATCGGCATCGGCTCGATGCTGGCGAAGCCGCCGCATCTGGTCGGCCGCGCATTCCTCGAGCACTTCGGGATGGAAGCGGGCGGTCGCGCCGCCCACGCCTTCACGTTCCTTGATTACGAGGAGGCAGCTCACCGCTATGGCCGCATGGGCGGATTTGCGCATCTCAAGACTTTGATCGAGCGGTTGCGCGGCGAAGCCGGCAACTCGGTTCTGCTCGACGGCGGCGACCTGTGGCAGGGCAGCGGATTGGCCGACGCGTTGCAGGCCGCGGACATGGTCGACGCCGGCAATCTTCTCGGCATCGAAGCAATGACGGGCCACTGGGAGTTCACCTACGGCGAGAAGACGCTCCGGCGCAATCTCGAGCGGTTCAAGGGTGAGTTCCTGGCCCAGAACGTCTTCCTGACCGAAGAAGCCGCATTCAACGACGCGCCCGCTTTCGATCCCGCTTCAGGCCGCGTGTTCAAACCGGCCATCGTCAGGCAGGTCGGGGAACGTCGGATCGCGATCATCGGCCAGGCCATGCCCTATGTGCCGGTCGCGCATCCCAAGCGCTTCGTGCCGGATTGGACGTTCGGGATCCGTGACGCCGAGCTCCAGAAGGTGGTCGACGACCTGCGCGGCAGGGAAAAGGTCGACGCGGTGCTGCTGCTCTCCCACAACGGCATGGACGTCGACCTCAAGCTTGCCAGCCGCGTCTCCGGCATCGACGTCGTTCTCGGCGGCCACACCCACGACGCCGTGCCGCGGCCGGTTGTCGTCGCCAACTCCGGCGGCAAGACACTGGTCACCAATGCCGGATCGAGTGGCAAGTTTCTGGCCGTTCTCGACCTCGATGTCGGCAAGGGTACGATCAGGGACGTGCGCTATCGGCTGCTGCCGGTCTACGCGAACCTGCTGAAGCCGGATCGCGAGATGCAGGCGCTGATCGATCGCCTGCGCGCGCCCTATGCCGCGCAATTCGGCGAGGTGCTGGCGACCGCGGACCAGCTCCTCTACCGCCGCGGCAACTTCAATGGTCCGATGGATCAAGTCATCTGCGACGCGCTTCGCCAGGAGCTGGATGCGCAGATCGCGCTGTCGCCCGGATTCCGCTGGGGCGCAACGGTGCTCCCCGGTCAGCCGATCACGATGGAGGACGTGCTCTCCGAAACCGCGATCACCTATCCGGAGGTCTACGTTCAGGAAATGACCGGAAGCCAGCTCAAGGCCATCATGGAAGACATTTGCGACAATCTCTTCAATCCGGACCCGTATTATCAGCAGGGCGGCGACATGGTCCGTGTCGGCGGAATGGACTACGTGTGCGAGCCGGCGCAATCCATGGGCCATAGAATTTCGGACATGCGGCTTGATGACGGGCGCACGATCGAAGCCGACAAGAGCTATCGGGTCGCGGGATGGGCATCGGTGAATCCCCAGCAGGGCAAGGCCGTCGGGGATGTGTTCGCCGCTTACCTGCGCAGCGAAAAGACCGTCAGGGTCAAAAGGAGCAATCAGGTGAGGCTCAAGGGCGTCGCGGAGAATCCCGGAACTGCGGATCAGGGGTGAATGTCGTGGCGGCTCCGTCGATCCGTCGCGCATCATTATTGCTGGCCGGGTTTTTGTGGGCCGGCCTTGTCGGCGTGAGCGTCGTGTCGGCGCCGCTCGCGAGCGGATCGCGGGCCTCCGCCGAGGAGGGGGTGCTGCCGGACAAGCCCTTCGCCGACCATCGCCTGGCGCTGCAGCTTTCCGACAACGACCCGAAGAAGCAGAGTTTGGTTATCAGCATTGCCTACAATCTCTTGAAATTCTACGGGCCGGATCGGATCGCGATCGAGGTCGTGACCTTCGGTCCGGGCATCGACCTGCTGCGGGCCGACAATTCGAACCGGCAATTTGTCGACAGCCTTGTTGCGCAGGGCGTGCGCTTCGATGTGTGCATGAATACGGTCGAGACGATCGAACGCGAGACCGGCCGGCGGCCACAGCTCAATCCCAATGCCGTGCCGGTCGAAGCCGGAGTAGCGCAGATTCTCGCTCTCACCGAAAGCGGATACACACTGGTTCGGCCCTGAACCGGTGCGCGAGGTGTTGATCATGCGCGATTTGATACGTTCGCTGTCGGTCGCAATCGCAATCGGGCTGCTGTCTGCTGCTCCGGGCGCCGCCGCCGAGGAGGCGAAATCGCATCGGGTGGCGATCCAGGTAGATCAGAACGATCCCGACGTGATGAACCTCGCGCTCAACAACGCACAAAACGTCATCGAATACTTCAATGCTCGCGGCGAGGATATCGCGGTTGAGATCGTGACATATGGTCCGGGACTGCACATGCTGCGAGCCGACACATCTCCGGTAAGGGACCGTATCAAGTGGATGGTCGAACAAACGTTTCCGGCCAAGATCGCATTCGCGGCCTGCAACGTCACCAAGCAGGGCATGGAGAAGCGAGAAGGCCATGCGATCGCGATCCTCCCGGAGGCGACCATCGTTCCCTCCGGCGTGGTGCGACTCATGCATCTGCAGGAACAAGGCTGGAGCTATATCCGTCCTTAGCCGGGGAGTGCACGATGAAAATCATTCGATGGGCGGCGGTTGCGGCGGCCCTGCTTGCAACTGCACACCCGAGCCGCGGCGAAGAAGCAATCGTCACCTACAAGTCGTTGGTGCCCGACGTTGCGCTCGATCTCGCCAAAGTCGCGCTCGAGACATGCCGTTCGCGCGGCTACCAGGTCGCGGTCGCCGTGGTCGACCGCTTCGGGCAGCCGCAGGTCATGCTGCGCGACCGCTTCGCCGGACCGCATACGCCATCGACCGCCACCAATAAGGCTTGGACCGCAGTGAGCTTCCGGACCAATACACGGGATCTCATCCAGCCAGCACAGCCCGGGCAGCCGCTCGCCGGCCTCGGCAATTTGCCCCATGTCGTGCTGCTCGGCGGCGGCGTGATGATCGAGGCCGGCGGCTCCCTGCTCGGCGCCGTCGGCGTATCCGGTGCGCCTGCCGGCGAGGAGGACGAGCGCTGCGCCAAAGCCGGCCTGGAGGCAATTCGCGACAAGATCGAGTTTTGATCGCGCGTCATCGCCTCGCGAAGCGAGCAGGATTGCAACGTTATGCCGGAATACTGCGCACGAGCATGTAAATCGCCACCACACATATGATGCCGGCGAAGATCGCATTCAGGGCGCCGCGCCTGCTGCCGAGCATGTGGGCAAGGCGTCCGCCTGCCAGTCCGCCAACGACGCCGCCGGCGATGAACATGGCCGCGAGACGCCAATCGACCAAGCCGGACGCTGCATAGTTCACCGCTGCCGTCGCGCCAAATGCGGTGACCGCCAGCAGCGACGAACCGATCGCGTTGATGATCGGCATGCCGGACGCAAACATCAGGCCCGGCACGATGAGAAAGCCACCGCCGATTCCGAAGAAGCCGGATAGTGCCCCCGTGAGGAAGCCGGACAGAAGGAGCTTCGGAAAGTTTTGGCGATTGAGCCGAACACTGGCATCTCCCGCGCTCGAACGCCGGGCGAACATGAGGGCGGCAACGACGAGCATCAGAATTGCGAACAGCACCAGAAGCTTTGCTCCGCCCACCATCTTGCTCAGGCTCGAGCCGCCGAACGCGCCGGCCACGCCGGCTGCGGCAAAGACGCCGGCGCAGCGCCATTTCACCGTGCCGGCGCGCGCGTGGGACAGGAGATTGGCCGCTGCGTTCACTGCCACGGCAAGCGCACTCGTGCCGATGGCGATGTGGGCGGTCGGCACGCCCACGACATAGATCATCAGAGGAACGGCCAAAATGGAGCCGCCGCCGCCGACCAATCCGAGCGAGAAGCCGACAATCGAGCCTGAGAACAGCCCGAGTGCGGCTTGCACCAGTTGCGTGGACATTTCCAGTTTGGCTACCGTGCCGAGTAGACTCTGCGGTTCGAGCGTGCCCGATGCAGCACCAATACCACGCCGCGGAGCCCTGTCAGCCCTGCAAACGACAGGCCCGATGGTGCAACGGCTGGCCGCTTACGAAGCAACACGCCCGCTAGTGCGGTGGATTTGAAGTTCCTATCATTATAGCCGCGCGTTTGTGCAGGTCCAAAAACCGCACTAGAATCATAGATTGCTAGTGTCCCTTTGATTCCGAAGTTCGCAAGCGAGCGCGCCGCATAATGATGCGAACTTCGGAATCGGGACACTAAA
>DASTVY010000216.1:0-14124 GCA_035758865.1 Sphingomicrobium sp.
CTCGGAACCCGGAGCGGGGCTGGCCGTTTCTATCACGTGGTTCAAATCTTCGGATGAGAACCATGGAACCCCGGAGACTTCGGTCTCCGGGGTTTACTGCGTCTAGAGGCTTGCGGCATCCGTTTCCGCCAGCTTCATCCGCTTGGATCGGTCGGCCAGCGGATATTTGTTGCCGTTGGCACAGTTGAAGAGCACCGCCCGCTCGTCCTTGCCGATGAGACCACGGTCAAGCGCGCCACGCCAGGCCGCCAGCACGGCGCCGCCCTCCGGGCAGAGCAGCATGCCATCGAGCCGCGCCGCATCGTCCACAGCCTCCATGATTGCCTCTTCCTCGACCGCGATGGCCGCGCCCCCGCTTTCCCTCACCGCGCGAAGGATCAGGAAGTCGCCGACCGCCTTGGGTACGCGGATGCCGGTGGCCATGGTCGCGGCATCTTCCCAGCGTTCGGCATATTCGTCGCCATTTTCCCAGGCGCGGACCATCGGGGCGCAGCCGGCGGCCTGAACGGCGATCATCCGCGGGCGCTGGGAGCCGATCAGCCCGATCTTCTCCATCTCGTCGAAGCCCTTCCACATGCCGATGAGGCCGGTTCCGCCACCGGTCGGGTAAAAGATGACATCGGGCAGCTCCCAGCCGAACTGCTCGGCCAGTTCCAGCCCCATCACTTTCTTGCCCTCAAGCCGGTAGGGTTCCTTGAGTGTCGAGCAGTCGAACCAGCGGCCCTGCGCGGCGCCTTCCCCGACGATGCGTCCGCATTCATCGATCTGGCCGTCGGCGACGATCACCTCGGCGCCATAGGCAACGGTCTCGCGAATATTGATGTCGGGCGTTTCGGCGGGGCAAATGACGAGCGAGGTCATCCCCGCCCGCGCGGCATAGGCAGCGAGCGCGGCACCGGCATTGCCGTTGGTCGGAAGCGCGATCCGTTCGACCCCGAAATGGCTGGCCATGCTGATCGCGGCCGCCATCCCCCGGGCCTTGAACGAACCGGTGGGCAAGCGCCCCTCATCCTTGACGACCGGGGCGCGAACGCCGTGCCTCATGCCCACGCGATCCAATGGAATCAGCGGCGTCTCAGGCTCGCCGAGACTGACAGGCTCGGTTCCGTCGGGCAGCGGCAGCAACTCGCGCCATTTCCACATTCCCGCAGGCCGTGACGCAAGCTCATCGCGGGTTAGGCATGCCGCAACGGCGCCAAGGTCATAGCGCGCCAGCAACGGCTTTCCGGCCTTCGAGAGATTTTGCAGACGGTCGGATTCATAGCGCTCGCCGGTCAGCGAGCATTCGAGATGGGTCATGAACATGGGCGTCTTCTAAGATACTCACTAGCAAAAAGAAGCCGTTCGTCCTGAGCGCGGACTGAGCTAGTCGAAGTCCGCAGTCGAAGGGCAGTCCTTCGAGACGCCGCTTCGACTTCGCTGACCGGCTCCTCAGGACGAACGGGTTTAGGGTCGTGGCCGGCTTTCGACCAACGGTCGGTGGAGCGCGATAAACGCCCAATCATCATTTGCGATATTATATCATCCTGTTTAAAAACCCGTCCGACCCGAGTCTTTCCCACAGGTTTTATTTAATGCGCCTCGTTTCGCAGCTTGCCCTATCCGTTGCCCTTGCCTCCACACCCGCCCTTGCGCAGATGGCGCCGGTGGATGCCGGTATGGACGCAGATGCAGGCACAGCCGCCAGCACGAATGCGGCAACCGACGCCGGAATCGAAGTAACTGCGCCTGACGAGCAAGATCATCACGACCATAATGAGGACATTGTCGTCACCGGCGTCCGCCGGAAGGCCGGCGACGTGCTCGGCGGGTTGTCGGTTCTGGACAGCGAGGACCTTGCAAAAGAGCTCCGCCCCAGCATCGGCGAGACACTGGCGCGGCAGCCCGGCGTCACCGCATCAAGTTTCGGGCCGACCGCGTCGCGCCCGATCCTGCGTGGGTTGAGCGGCGACCGGATCCGGATCCTAACCGACGGCATCGGCAGCTTCGACGTCTCCGCCTCCAGCCCCGACCATGCGGTTGCCATCAATCCGCTGACTGCCGAGCGGATCGAGGTGCTGCGCGGACCATCGGCGCTGCTGTTTGGCTCTTCCGCGATCGGCGGCGTGGTCAACGTGATCGACCGTCGCATCGCGCGCGAGGAGCCTGAGGATGGCGTCGATGTCGCCGGGCTGCTGGAATATGCGACGGCAGCCGAAGAGCGCTCGGCCAATCTGTCGGTCGATGGCGGCGTCGCACCGCATTTTGTTGTTCACGCGGACGGCAATTGGTCGAAGAGCGACGACCTCAGGACTGGCGGTCATATCCTAACCAAGGAGCTGCGCGAGGAAGCGGCCGCCAGCGCGTTCCCCGAGATCCAGGAATTGGCCGATCTCGAGGGCGATTTGCCCAATACCGCGGCTAAGGCATGGGAGCTGGCCGGCGGCCTGGCCTACGTCGACGGGCCGCTGAACGCCGGATTCTCGGTCACCCGGCACGATGCGCTTTACGGCGTGCCGATCCGCTTCTCGCTCGATCCCGACGTGGAAGCCGAGGCGCCGACCATCGACGTCAAGCAAACCCGCTATGACGCGCGGGCCGAGATCCCGCTGTCCGGCCTTTTCAGCCAGGTCCGGCTGCGCGGCGGCTATGCCAAATATCGCCACAATGAGATCGAGGACACGGGCGAGGTCGCGTCAACCTTCAACACCAAGGGCGGCGAAGGTCGCGCGGAGATCGTCCAGACCGAACGGAGCGGCTGGGGCGGGACCAGCGGCGTCCAATATTTCAACCGCAAGGTGTTCATTGTGGGCGAGGAGAAATTCCTTCCCGACAGCAAGCAGCGGCAGGCCGGTCTCTTCACCATGCAGAGCCTGGTCAAGGGTCCGTTACGGCTCGAGGGCGGGTTCCGCGTCGAATTCAGCAAACTCAATGCCGAGCAGGATGCCGACCTCGGCACTCCTGAGCTAAGCCGCGACTTCACCACTCTCTCGGCATCAGCAGGCGGGGCCTATGAATTCTCACCGGGCTGGCGGGCAGGCCTCAGCCTGTCGCGCAGCGCCCGCGCTCCCTCGATCGACGAGCTGTTCGCCAATGGACCGCACGCGGGGACGCAGGCGTTCGAGGTCGGCGACCCGGACCTCGACCCGGAAAAGAGCGTCGGAGTGGAGGCCAGCATCCGACGTTCAGGCGGCCTGCTCGGCGTGACCGCGACGGCTTACTACAATCATTTCTCCAACTTCATCTTCCAGGCGCCGACCGGGGCGATCGAAGACGACCTGCCGGTCTACCAATATTTCCAGGGCAAGGCCGACTATTACGGCTTTGAGGTCGAGGCCGAAGCCGAGCTGGGCAATGCGCTGGGAATCCACTGGGACGCGGACATGGTCGCGGATTATGTCCACGCAGAGGTGAAGGACTTTGGACCGGCGCCGCAGATCCCGCCGTTCCGCCTGCTGGGAGGGATCAGCGCCAATGGCGGTCCGGTCGAAGGGCGACTGGAAGTGGAACATGCGTTCCGCCAGAACCGCAACGCGCCGCTGGAGACTGAAACCGACGCCTATACGCTGGTCAATGCGTCCGTCGATTGGCACCCCATCGAGGGCAATAAGGCCGTGGTGCTGGGCATTGCCGCCAACAATATCTTCGACGTCGTCGCACGGCGGCATTCCAGCCTGCTCAAGGATTATGCGCCGCTCGCAGGCCGCGACATCAGGCTCAACGCGCGCTTCGAATTTTAACGCCCCATTGCGGCTGCCGATGCGTTTCGGCAGTAAGTTGAGCCATGACGTTCCATGGCCCGCCTGAACTGCGTCGATTGCCGACCGGTCTTTCATGGAACTGATCGGCCCCGATATCCGTCGGAAATTCGACGACGCGCTGGGCAGCGGCGACATGTTCGCGCTGTTCGAGCGGACTCGTAAGGCGATCGAGCAATATCCCGAGGATCCTGACGCCCGTTTCCTGCAGGCGCTGGCCATGGCTCGGCTTGGCGACCCACATGCCGCCTTGCGCATTTATGAAAGGAACCGGGTCGAGGAGATCGGCACGGAGGATGCAGTCGCCCTCAAAGGAAGGCTGTTGAAGGACCTCGCCGTTCGGGCCGACGGAGATGAGCGGGTACGATTATTTCGGGAGTCGAGCGAGGCCTATCACCGCGCCAACCAGCTTTCGGACGGCTATTTTTCGGGAATCAACGCGGCCACGACGTCGTTCCTGGCGGGAGACAAGGATTCGGCGCGAAAGCTGGCGACCGCGATCGGGGAACGTCCGGATGTCGCCGATCCGCAGAATTTCTTCGCTGCCGCCTCGGGCGCGGAAGCGATGCTGGTTCGTGGGGAAGTTGAAAAGGCCACGGCTTTGTACGCGGCTGCTCGACGCCGGCCGGATGCCTCGGCTGGATCGATCGCTTCGACGGCCCGTCAGGTGAGTTTGATCGCCAGGCATTTGGATATCTCGGATGACAAGCGGGAAGAGCTATTGGCCTCGATCCGCCCCTCCCCAATAATCCATTTCTGCGGACACATGTTCCGGGCCGGGTGGGAGGTCGAAAAGGACGTAGCCGAGGCCGTTGAATCCATCCTCGATGAAACTGGGGCATTGATCGCATACGGACCGCTCGCCTGCGGAGCAGACATTGTGATTGCCGAAGCAATATTGGCGCGCGGCGGAGAGCTGCACGCCGTGATGCCATTTGCCGAGGAGGACTTCCTAAGAACATCGGTCCGCCTCGGTGGCCCGCAGTGGTTGGACCGTTATAACCGCGCCCGCGACGCCGCGGCGTCGGTCAACTTTGCCACCCAGATCCAGCATGTGGATGACGACGAGCTGTTCGCCTACTGCTCGAAGCTGGTGATGGGGCTTGCGCGGCTTCGAGCCGAGATCATGCAGACGGAAGCGTTCCAATTGGCCGTGTGGGACGGAAAGCCGCCCAATGGGGTTGCCGGAACGGCGGCCGATTGTGCTGAATGGGCGCGCCAAGGGGGCAAGACCTACACCATTCCAATCCCGAAGGAGCGCCCGCCGCTGGACTTCGTCGCGATGAGCGACCCGGCCAAACGGCCGAGATGGGCGCTTCGATCGATGCTTTTCGCCGATTTCGCCGGCTTTTCTCGGCTGGATGAGGATCAGATGTCCCAGTTCCTAAGCGTGGTCATGGGACGGATCGCCAAGGTCCTCAACAATCATGCCGATGCAGTGCTGTCACGCAACAGCTGGGGCGATGCGGTTTATGTCGTCATTACCACCCCCGAGGACGCGGCCAGAATCGCCCTTGAAATACAGTCGGAGCTCAGTCCCAAGCTTCTGCAGGAAATCGGGCTTCCGTCCGAAGACGGAATGCGCATCAGCCTGCATCACGGGCCGATCTTCGAACATTTCGACGCCGTGCAGAGCGCAAGGACCTTCTACGGCACCGAAGTGACCGTCGCTGCGCGCATCGAGCCGCGCGTTCCCGTAGGCGCTATCTTTACCACCCAGCCCTTCGCTGCGATGATCGAATCCGACCGAAATAACTATAGTTTTGAATATGTCGGCGCGATGGACCTTGCCAAAAACTATGGCGTTCGGATCCTCTACCGGCTGCTGAGCGGGGCCTGATCAGTCCCACTTTGGTGCACAATGTGCTGTTAAGGAACGGTCCCGCGGGGAGTTTTATCTCGACTTTCGGGCCTGGTTAACAGACTATAAACACCTCGAAAATCGAGTCGGTAGGACGGTGCGTCGTCAGGAGGACGAGCGGCCGAATTTTTTGGTGTCCAGTTAACCGGGTCGGTGAAATTGGCTTCGTTCGGGGGAATTGCGTGTCAGGGCATGACATCTTTATTTCTTATTGCCGCGAGGAACGGCCGGTTGCGCGCCGGTTCGCCGAATGCTTCGCCGAAGAAGGATTCAGCGTCTGGTGGGATGCCCAGCTGCACTCGGGCGAGACCTTCGACGAGGTGATCGAGAAGGAGTTGCGGGCAGCCAAGGCGGTGGTCGTACTCTGGTCGCCGCGTTCCGTGGCGTCGCGCTGGGTTCGCGCGGAGGCAACCCTAGCCGACCGCGACAACAAGCTGGTCCCGATCATCATCGAACCCTGCAACCGGCCAATCATCTTTGAGCTGACCCACGCTGCGGAGCTCGCTGAATGGAGCGGCGACACGTCGGAGGCGAGCTATCAAACGCTGATCCGCGATTTGCGGCGCATGGTTGGCAAGACCAAGGATGCCCAGGCCGCAGCCGCGCCTCAACCGGAAGTCGCTCCTGAGCCGGAGGCAGTTCCCGCTCGAGCTCCAGCGCCAGTTCAGACGACTCCAACTCCGCCAGTTTCCGAGGCCACCAAGCCAGCCCCAGCCAAGCCGGAGCCGGTCGATGCCGAGGAGCTGATGCGCTCGCTCGAACGGCTCAGCAAATCGCAGGAGTCCGAACTCGCCAAACCTACTGCGCAGGAGGTTGGGCAGGCCGAATTTTACCGGCGCGCGGACGCATTCCGCGCCCAGGAGGGCGACAAGGTCCACTGCCTGGAACGGCTCGAGGGCGACAAGGTGGAATCGAGCTTTGTGGTCACGGCTGCCGGGCTCAGCATCGGACGGTCCGCGCCGTCGGACATCATCGTCGGAGGCATCGGGGTTTCGCGGGCGCACTGCCTGGTCGAACTGGCGGCTGACCAGCTGCGCGTGTCGGACCTCAACTCGACCAACGGCACCTATATCGACGACAAGCGGGTCGACCGCAGTGCGGTCCTGGAAATTGGCTCAATTCTTCGTATCGGCAACGTCCTGTTCAAGCATGAACTGCGTACGCGCGATGAGATGCAGTCAGCGATCGATCCGACCGCTTACGATTTCGACGCCGGCCAGCGCGAAATCCGCCTCGCGCGCTCTTAAGCCCGTAGCTCTAAACTGCCGTAGTGCGGCTGGTCGTTACTCGGCCGACGACTGCCTGTGCAGGAACACGATGTAGGCCTTCGTCTGGTTGGCCTTCTTGATCAGCTCGTCGAATTCACGATCCGTATTCGCGCCGCGGGCAGAGTCACCCACGTTCGCGAGATATTTGTCGTAATTCTTGGCGAGCGCCGCGTTGGCCTTTTGGGTCGCCGATCCGCCGTTGCCCATGCGGATCACTTCTTTCGCCATACTTCTTCCGCTGCTGACGATCGAGCTCAGTTGAGACCGCTTCGAACCGGAAACGCCGGTTGAGCTCGAGCTGGTGGTGCTACTCGCGGCTGGGGCAGCGGCAGTAGGAGCCGTGGCTGCTGGAGCAACCGTGGTCGCCGTCGGCGCAGCCACGGTCGGCCTGGGCGCTTGCGGCAGCTGCTCCGCAGTACGCTTGGCGGCCTGCGCGCTATAGGCGCCCTGCAGCGCAGTGGAGAAAGCCTGCGACTTCGTTAGCGCATCCTTGGCGGCGGTGAGCGATTGGACCGGATCTGTGAGGCTTGCGGATGCCTCCACGGCAGTACGAAGGTCGGCGAGAGCCGTTGCCATCGCCGGCGTTCGAGCCTTTGCAGGCAAGGTCTGAGCCTTGGCATCGGCATCGCGCAACAAAGCGCTGGCGAAGGCGACATTGGCGGCCGTTGCGGTTCGCTTCATTTCCTCGACGCGAGGCGTAGCCGCCGCGGCCTGTGCCGGATCTTCTGCAAGCGGCTGCAGGGCTGCCAACTGCTGGTCAAGCTGTGCGCCAGCGGCGACCAGATCGTTAACCGCAGTAGCCGGAGCACCGCCCGTCTTTGCCTCTTCGGCAAGTGCCTTTTCCGCTTGAGCGAGCTGCCCCAACCCTTCGATCGGAATTGTCTCGGTGCTGCTGAGATCAGGAATTTCGAGCGGTTCTCCCTCGCTGGGACCTCCACCGCCAAGCATGTATGAACCGCCCGCGACAGCCGCCAACAGCACCACTGCGCCGCCGCCGGCCAGCATCGCCTTGCGCTTGTCCTTGAACCAGGGCTCCGACGTTTCCTTGGCCCTTGCGGGAACCACCCTTTTCGGCGGCTCCTTGGCCGGAGCTCCCTTTGGAGGCTCGGCCTCGACCGCTTTCTCGCTGACCTCAGGTTCTGGCTCCGCGGCAGCCACTCCAGCGGCTACGGCCGCAGCAGTGACTGCGGCGGCGGTGGCCTCTGCGGCAGCTGCGTCCTTCTTTTTCTTCTTTGTGCCGGTTTCTTCGCCAACGCGCTTGAACTGGACTTCTTTCGGATCGTCGGGAACCTGAGTCTCGAGCTCTTTCGGCTCATAGCCCGGCGCCGGCGGCGCTACCGGCGTAATGGCGTCGCTTGCGACCTCATGGGCAAAAAAGCGCGTCGCCTCATCATCTGTAATGGGGTCGTCGCCTTCTTTCCTGCCGAACAGGGCAAGCCATTCCTGGATCGACTGCGGGCGATCAGATGGCTTGATGGTCATGCCGGCGTCGATCGCCTGCAGGAAGCGCTTGCTGAAGCCCGGCCAGTGACCGTCCGCTAGGGGCGTGCCGAGCCCAGCATGGAGCCGCTCGAGTACCTCCGGCGGCTTCTCGCCGGTGACGCATTCGTAAAGGACGATGGCAAGGGCATAGACGTCGGTCCACGGACCCTGCGGATAGGTCTTCACATATTGTTCGAGAGCCGCGTAGGGCGGCGTGTGGAAGGTGACCGATGTGCTTGTGGCTTCCGCCGCCTCGAACCGGGCCGAGCCGAAATCGATCAGGACCGGGCGATTGTCGTCGGTGATGAGGATGTTGGGCGGCTTGATGTCGCGGTGGAGGACCCCGACCCGGTGCGCGCGGTCGAGGCCCTCGGCCACCGGCTTGATAATGTTCCACAGGCTTCGTTCGTTGAATCGGCGCCCCTCCTTCAGCAGGCGGGACAGCGACACGCCGTCTTCGAAGTCCATCACCATGTAGGCGGTGCCATGAATCTCGAACAGGCTGCGCACGCTGACGATGTTCGGATGGCGAGTGGGCGTCGAAAGATTCCACAAGAGCTTCGCCTCTTCGACGAACTTCTTGAGGCCTAGAGCATGCACCTCCTCGACATCCGACCCGATCGGAACGACCGTGCTTTCGGCGTCGCGCTCCGCGATTGAACTGGGAAAATATTCTTTGATCGCAACGAGCTCGCCGAAATAGATCCCGCGGCCCTTGTATACGATCCCGAACCCCCCAACGCCGAGGACATCCTCAAGGCGCCATTCACGGATGATCGTTCCAGATGGTAACGCCTTGTTGCTATAGGCCTTACTCAATGCTGATTTCCTTTTGGATGATCCGCAATTAAGGAAAAGCAAATCGCATGATCTCTGTGCAATTGCTAGTCTTCCCTTTGTGCGTATGCAGGACAAAAGGAGCATGAGTGACCTTCGAATGCGTTAGCCGAACCGATGTGGGCCTTCGCAGGAAGGTGAACGAGGATTCCCTGCTGGTCCGGACCGAGCGCGGACTTTGGGCGGTTGCGGATGGAATGGGCGGGCACGACGCCGGCGACGTGGCCAGCCTCCAGGTGACGGAGTCGCTCCTAAACCTTCCGCCCGCGGATAATCTGGACGAACTGGTCGAAAGCGCAGTTACGGCGCTTAAACAGGTCAATGAGGATTTGATCGCGCTGGCAGGTGCAGGAAGCCAGCGATCGATCGGCAGCACGGTCGTTGGACTGGCCATCGCCAACGGACAGTTTCGATGTTTTTGGGCGGGCGACAGTCGCGGCTATCGCCTTAGGGACCGGCAGATCGTGCAGCTGACCCGTGATCACAGCCTGGTGCAGGATCTGGTCGATTCAGGAATGCTCCAGCCCGACGAGGCCGTGGACCATCCGAACAGCAACATCATCACGCGCGCGGTCGGAGTGGCAGAGGAATTGAAGGTCGATACAGTGAACGGCGACGTACAGCGTGGAGACCAGTTCCTGCTCGCGACCGACGGCGTGACGAGGCTGATCACGGACGAGGAGCTGGCTTTGGAACTAAGCTCCAACCGGCCCGCCGATGCAGCCCGCAAGCTGATTGAGATGGTGTTGTCCCGCGGTGCGCCGGACAATGCCTCGCTGATCATTACCAAGGTAATTTAGGGCAGCGCCCCCGGGCGATTGTCAGCTCTCCCAGCTGACCGGAAGCAAAAAAATGAGCCGATTTCCCTCGGGCGTCGGCCCATAGCTGATGAACTGGGCCCAGGCCCTGACGATGTCGATTCCGACGCCGCCTCCCCGCTCGGCCGCCCCGGGCCTGCGGGGCGCGGCCCAGGGATCGAACGGAGATCCGGGGTCTGCGATTGAAACGCGGATGCCCTCGGGATCGACTGCAAAGTTCAGCTCGACTTCGTCCTGATCGGTGAGGCCCCCATGGTCGTAGAGGTTCGCAACCATTTCCTCCACGACGATACACAGTCGCGCCAGCTCGTCATCGCCCAGCCACTGTAATTCGCCGAACGCGCGCGCAGCCTCCGCTGCTTCGACAATCGCCGTTTGGCCGCGAAGACGGCGGGACAAACAGTCCGGATTTGATTCGCGCGGGGTCACCGTATTCGCTATGTCACGATGCCGTAACGGTTGGGAGGCCTGCCGTGCTTCGTTTGCCAATTACCATCGGGCTCGCTGCCTTGTCGGTCGCTTCGCCTGCTTTTGCCGAAATCGCCCGCATCAAGCAAAGCAGCGGTGCAGCCATTGTCCAGCGCGGCTCCCAGCAGATAAAGCCGGCGCCGGGGCTGCAACTGCTCGCCGGCGATAGCTTGGTCACCGGCAAGGATGGCCGGATGAGCCTGACCTTCGTCGATAATACGCGCTTCGCCGTGGGGCCTAACAGCCGGATTTCGGTCAGCGAGTTTCAATATGACCGCACCCGCCAGAAGGGCAGCTTCGTGACGCAAGTCGATCGCGGCTCGCTGGCGGTCTCTTCCGGCAAGATCGCAAAATCGGACCGCGATGCGATGAAGGTCCGCACGCCCAACACCCTGCTCGGCGTTCGCGGCACCAAGTTCATTGTCGAGGTTCCCGAATGATCATGGTTCGCATCGGGGCAGCCTTCCTGCTGCTGGGCGGCTGCGCGACCTCATCACTGGTGCTGCTTCCGGACGATGAAGGCCATCAGGGATCCGTCGCCGTGCTGGAAGCGAAGGGCAAGCCGACCGATGCTGTCATCAGCCAGAATAACAGCCGGACCAAGCTGGGCGAAGCAAATGCGGCAAGCCAGCCGCTGGGCGAAAAGGGGCTGAAGCCGCAGGAAGCGGCACTTCTCACCAGCCTTCCGCCGCCGGCGAAGAGCTTCACGCTCTATTTCGACCAGGGCACGACGACGCCGACCGCGGAATCACAGGCCGTGCTGACCGCACTTCGAACAGAAATTGCTTCCCGATCCGGCCCGCAGGTCGAGGTCACCGGCCATACCGATACGGTCGGTAGCGAAGAGGATAACGACCGGCTTTCCGCGCAGCGCGCCGAAGAGGTGCTGAACTGGCTTGCCGGCCAGGGATTTGACCGGTCGCTCATGTCGGCAACCGGCCGAGGCGAGCGCGATCTCAAGGAGCCGTCCCTCGACAATTACAGCAGCGCCATCAACCGCCGGGTGGAGGTGATCGTCCGCTAGGCGCTGCCGAGATAGCGCACCGCCATGACGGTCAAATCGTCTGTTGCTTCTGTGCCCCCTTCGAAATTCCGGACATGATCGCGAATGGAGTCGACGATTTCGGTCGCATTTCCAGCTTTCAATGCACCATCGGCAAGCAGCCGCTTGCCGCCGAAGAGGGTGCCCTGTTCGTTCTGCGCCTCAGTCACCCCGTCGGTGACCAGTACCAGTATCTCGCCCGGCTTCAGTGTGATCGTTTCGAGCGGATAAGTCAGATTGGCCGCGCATAGGGGCGGACCTCCCTCCAGGCGCAGGCGCGTGGCCTTGCCGCCGGAAAGGAGGATCGGGTCCTCATGGCCTGCGCAAACCATCCGGACCTCGCCAGTTTTCAGGTCCAGGATGCCGAGCAACAAGGTGACTCCCATCGTCTCCGTATTGTCCTTGAGCAACTCAATATTGATGGCATCGGCCATGGTGGCGGGGTCGGCCTGCATCCGCGACAGGGCGGCGCTGGTGAGCGCCTTGGACATGGCCATGAACAGCGCGGCCGGAACACCCTTGCCGGTGACGTCGGCGATGGCGAAGCCAATCTGGTCGTCGCCGATCTTCATCGCGTCATAATAGTCGCCGCCGACTGACCTGGCCGGCTCCAGCAGAGCATCCAGGTCAATGCGGGGATCGAGGCCTTGCAGACGCGACCGGGGCGGCACCATGCCAAGCTGGATCGAACGGGCCGCCTGCAATTCACCCTCAGTCTCGGCCGTCGCGATCCGTTCCTGGACCAAGGCGTCACGGAGCCGCTCTCGTTCGGTTCGTGCCAATGCAAACAGGCCCAGCGCGACGCCCGCGACCGCACCACCTCCGACGAGCAGCGGCTTTGTGGGGTCGAGCAAGGTAGCGGCGCTCGCAAACGCTACCCAGCTTCCAACCGGAACGGCGGCGAAGAGGGCCGCCAGCAAGATTCTATAGACCTTTCCGAAAATCGCGGCAGCAAGCGCGAGGAACGCGAGAAGTCCAGCCAGCGCCCATTCCGCCGGTTCGGCCCAGGCCGGGCGAACCAGCCACCCGCCGCGCAGGATGGAATCGACCGCTTGAGCGTGAACCAGCGGGCCGTAGGCTTCAGAAGCGAGCGGGGTTGCGGCGACGTCGAATGTTCCCTGAGCTGAAAGGCCAACCAAAACTGCCTTCCCTGCGAAATGGTCCTTCGGAAGCTCTTCGTCCTTCAGCAACAACCGCGCAGCCGAGATCAAGTCGTCGGGCGGGAAATTGCCGAAATGAAGGTCCATTCGGCCACGACGGTCGATCGGAATCACTCGCCCCGCGACCTTGACGTTGGACGGCGACGCTTCAATTCGTTCGGCATCGAGCGCGATGCGCGCGATTTCCAACGCAAATCCCGGCCGCGGCTTGCCGCCGGCGCGGATTAGCAGCGGAACGCTGCGATAAATTCCGTCGCGGTCCGGCGGAACGTTTATCAGGCCGTTGCCAAGGGCGACGTCGTCAAGTTCCGGGATTGCAGCAAGCTCGGCAGGCCAGCTGTCGACGTTGGGCGGCAGCTTCCCCTCGATCGGCGAATCCGCCAGCGGCAGCTGACCCCGAGGAGCTTGGGAGACGCCGGCATGGGCCAGGACCACCGGCGATCGCCCGATAACTTGGCCAAATGCCAGGTCCATCGGTTGCAGGGCCTTGACCTCCGCAGCGGCAGCGGCGCCGAGCTCCGGATAAAGGGATACGAAGGTTTCGGGCTCGAGGCGATCTCGCTCCGGAAACATGATGTCGAACGCGATGACCTTGGCGCCGCGCTTGGCGAGCTCTTCCGTCAAGCGCGCGAGATGGTAGCGCGGCCACGGCCATGGCCCGAACCTGTCGATGCTGTAATCGTCGACCATTACGACCCGGACGTCGGTTTTAGAGAGGTCCTGGGGGCTCGCCTTCTGCCAGCTGTCGAAGACCCCCCGCCGCATCCGGTCGCCGGCCCCAATCGTTGCCAGCACAGCGAGCAGGGTCATGACAAGCCACGTCAAGACGACGCGGCGCGCTAGCCTAGAGCCGGACTTCGAGCCCGTCATAGGAGCAGATCACGTCGAGTGGCGGGCCGTTGCGGGTTAATTCCTCGTAACGGATGCTTTCTTCATGCATCCGCTGGATATCTTCATCCTCATAGGTCGGCTCGTGATGGAACAGCGCCAGGCATTTGGCCTGGGCCTGGTGACAGAGGTCGACGGCCACGAGGTTGCTCGAATGACCCCAATCCTCCTTCATCGAAACGCTGTCGGCCAGGGAATACATGGTGTCGCAGATCACCAGGTCGGCTTCACGGAAAAAGTCGATGAAGGCCGCTTCGACCGCCATCTTCTCCAGTTTATGCTCGCTGTCGGTGCTGTAGATCACCGATTTTCCATCCATGTCCGTGAACCGATAGCCATAGCTGCCGTGCGAATGATGCTGCAGGATGGTTTCGACCCTTACCCCATCAACCTCATGCGCCTCTCCCGGCATCAGTTGGACGAACTGGATATCGGCGCGGAGCCAGTCGAATGGTACCGGGAAGGAGATTTCCTCCTGTTGGCGCCGCAATGCCTCCTCCGCATCAGGATGACCGGCATGAATTCGGATCGTCACATTGGGATCAAATGCGGGCGCAAAGAAA
>DASTVY010000250.1:0-5215 GCA_035758865.1 Sphingomicrobium sp.
GCTCTCGATCACGCCGGCACCTTCGACGCCTGGGATGAATGGCCCCGGCTGCGGATATAGCCCTGTTCGATGGTAGACGTCGATGAAGTTGAGCCCGATCGCAGTCTGCCGAATCTTGACCTGGCCGGTGCCCGGATCGCCAACCTTCACTTTCTCCCACGCCAGTTGCTCGGGACCGCCGGGCTGTTTGACGAGGATTGCATGCGGCATCGATCGGACTCCCACTTGGCCGCCCGAAAGATGGGCAGGAGAATGCGTAAAAGAAAGCCCCGCCGCGGACGTGCCGGGCGGGGCCGAGGAAGTTGCAGGGTGCTAGCGCTTAATGTGCCGCGCCCTGTGCCGCGAGCGCCGCCAGCAGTAACAGCGCGACGATGTTGGTGATCTTGATCATCGGGTTGACGGCGGGGCCAGCCGTATCCTTGTACGGGTCGCCTACCGTGTCGCCGGTGACCGCGGCCTTGTGGGCATCGCTGCCCTTGCCGCCATAATTGCCGTCCTCGATATACTTCTTGGCGTTGTCCCAGGCGCCGCCGCCCGAGGTCATCGAGATAGCGACGAACAGGCCGGAAACGATCACACCGAGAAGCAGCGCACCGACCGCGGCCAGGCCCTGCGCCCGGTCGCCGGCAACCAGCGAGATGCCGAAGTAAACGACGATTGGAGCAAGCACCGGAAGTAGCGACGGGATGATCATTTCCCGGATCGCGGCCTTGGTAACCAGGTCGACGGTGCGGGCATAGTTGGGACGGACGGAGCCATCCATGATGCCCGGGTTATTGCGGAACTGCTCGCGCACTTCCTCGACAACCGCACCGCCGGCACGGCCGACCGCGGTCATCCCCATGGCGCCGAACAGATAGGGCAGCAATGCGCCCAACAGCAGCCCGACGATCACGTAGGGGTTCGACAGGCTGAACAGGGTGTTGATGTCGACGTTGACGCCGATCTCCGCACCGAACTCCTCAAGGTCGGCGGTATAGGCGCCGAACAGCACCAGCGCGGCGAGGCCCGCCGAGCCGATGGCGTAACCCTTGGTCACCGCCTTGGTGGTGTTCCCGACGGCATCGAGCGCGTCCGTCTTCCTGCGGACATCTTCCTCAAGGCCCGACATTTCGGCAATTCCGCCGGCATTGTCGGTGACCGGACCATAAGCGTCGAGCGCAACGACCATGCCGGCCAGCGCCAGCATCGCCGAAGCGGCGAAGGCTACGCCCAGCGGGCCCGCCAACTGCCAACTGGTAATTACGCCGGCAATGATCACGATCGTCGGCAAAGCGGTGGATTCAAGGCTGATCGCCAGACCCTGGATGACGTTGGTGCCATGCCCGGTCTGCGATGCCTTGGCGATCGACTTCACCGGGCGATAGTTGGTGCCGGTGTAATATTCGGTAATCCATACGATCAGGGCGGTGACGGCAAGGCCGACAATGCTGACCCAAACCAGGTTGATCGCCGGGAAGCTGAGGCCGCCCTTGGTCGTGATCACCTGGTTGAGGTCGCCGAGAGCATAGACCGAGGCGGCATAGATCGCCGGGACGGCGAGGATCGTGGCGGTCCAGAAGCCCTTGTAGAGGGCGCCCATGATCGACTCCTTGGCGCCGAGGCGAACCATGTAGGTGCCGATGATCGACGTGATGATGCAGACGCCGCCGATCAACAGCGGCAGACCCATCAGCGGCACCAGCAGCGGCGAAGCCCCGATCGCCAGCGCGACACTGACCATCGTGATGCCGACGGTAACGACATAGGTTTCAAACAGGTCGGCAGCCATGCCGGCGCAGTCGCCGACATTGTCGCCGACGTTATCGGCGATGACGGCCGGGTTGCGGGGGTCATCCTCGGGAATTCCAGCCTCGACCTTGCCGACCAGGTCGGCGCCGACATCGGCGGCCTTGGTGAAGATGCCGCCGCCAAGACGGGCGAAGATCGACACCAGCGAAGCGCCGAGCGCGAGCGCGGTAAGCGCCGTGACGACAGCCCGGTCATTCGGCGCATAGCCGCCGGGGCCCGTCAGGTACCAGAACAGGGACGCGATCGCGAGCAGCGCCAGGCCGGCCACGAGCAGGCCGGTGACGGCCCCCGCACGGAATGCGACGGTCAGGCCGCTCTGCAGACTGGTCCGCGCGGCCTCTGCGGTCCTGACGTTCGCCCGGACCGAGATGTTCATGCCGATGAAGCCGGCAACCCCGGACAGGATTGCACCGATCAGGAAGGCAACAGAGCTAAGGCCACCGAGAAAGACAAAAATCACGACGGCGACAATCACGCCGACGATGGCGATCGTCGTATATTGGCGGCGAAGGTAAGCGCGCGCACCTTCCTGGATGGCGCCGGCCACTTCGACCATGCGCTGGTTGCCGGGCGAGGCGCGGAGCACCTGCTGGCTGGTGAGAATGCCATAGAGCAGCGCGATAAAGCCGCAGGCAATCGCGATGAGGACCGAATTCATGAAGTGAAATTCCCCTAGTTGACCCTTAGCGCGGAAATCCGGTTGTCCCGGATGCCGCGAAATAGCGGACTGGAACCTGTAACGGGGAATATGGCGGAGGCAACCCGCCTAGATTAACAGGCCTGCCATTAGTTGAGGAGCAGCGCCGTAAGCACGCCGGACGCCAGCCCCAGTAGGGCGACGGCCCATTGGCGAGTGCTAAGCGCGATGTTCATACCCAAGCTGCTCCGGCAACGGCACCTCGCCTGCGGCATCGAACAACTTCAGTCCTTTGCCGGCGGAGAGTTCGCCGATGCGGGCAAGAATCGTCCCGGTTGGTAAAGAAAGCCCTAACGGGTCGAAATCCGCGGGCATTGCAACAAGCAGCGCATAATCGTCGCCGCCGGTTGCAGCTTCGATGCGCGCCCGGCGGGCGGCACCCCGCTCGGCAACGAAAGCACGCGAGACGGGAAGCTCATCCAGCCGGATTTCCGCTCCGCACCCGCTCGCCGCACAGAGGCGCGAGGCATCGAGCAATAGTCCGTCGGAAATGTCCATCATGGCCGTTGCGTAGGGCCCGAGCAGGCGGCCGGCGGCAAGCTGCGGAACGGGCCGCCGAAAGGCCTCGACCAATGGACCTTCCGCCTCGCTATCCTCTTTCAGAAGCGCAAGGCCGGCGGCCGCGTCGCCCAGCGCCCCGACTACCCACAGCCAGTCGCCCGGCTTCGCTCCTGATCGGGATGGGATGGAAGAGCCTCCACGCCCGATGGCCGTGAGCCCGAATACCCTCGGAGCGTCGGACGGAAGCGCGATCGTGTCGCCCCCAACCAAGGCCAACGAATAGGCCTCGCAGGCGGCGGCGACCCCCTCAAGAAACCTTTCATCCCAGTCGCTGTCGCGGCCGATCGTGAAGCCCATCAGTGCGGCGATCGGCTCGGCTCCCTTGGCGGCAAGATCGCTCAGATTGACCGTAACCAGCTTCCACCCGACCGAGGCCGGCGGATCGGACTCCAGATAGTGGACTCCTTCCGCGATCATGTCGTGCGTCAGGACTAAATCGCCGATCACCGCGACATCGTCTTCAAGGCCGCGTGCGGCGGGATCGGTCGCAAGCAGCCGAAGCCGATCGATGAGGGCAAGTTCGTCCATGGCCGACGACCAGCTTAGCCCCAGTTCCGCTGCGGGAAAGGGCGAAATAAGCGGATTCAGGCCGGGCGAGCGACCTTTGCGATTGCATCCAGCAGGCCGTTGACGAAGCCCTTTTCGCGCGAGTCATAAAAGGCGTCGGCAACGTCGATATATTCGCTGATGACGCTCGCCACCGGAACGTCGGGCCGGGCGATCAGCTCATAGGCGCCGACGCGGAGGATCGCCTTCATCGGCTTGTCGAGGCGTTCCAGGCTCCAGCCCTCGGCCAGGCGCTCGCCAATCAGCGCGTCGATCTCCTCGCGCCGCTCAAGCGCGCCCGACACCAGGTCGTCGAAAAAGCTGATCTCGGCCTCGGCATAGGTTTCGCCCTCGATCGTCGCACCCAGCCGATGATCGTGAAATTCGTGGAGCAGGCGAGCCGTCGGCGTGCCCTCCATTTCCTGCTGGTAGAGCGCCTGCACGGCGGCAAGCCGGGCGGCGGAACGCGAGATGGAGCGAGTCATGGTGGCCGGGCCTGTAGCCGCTCAGTCCGCGTCAAGGAAGGGGCCGAGCACCTCGGCAACCTGATCCGGCGCTTCCCATGGAGCGAAGTGACCCACGCCGCTCAATGGGAAAACCTCCACATCGTCGCCAATCTCACCGATTCCTTCGAGCTGGATCGGAAGCAGTGCCTTGTCCTCCAGTCCCCAAATGACCCGCACCGGAACCTTTATCTTGGGAAAGGCGCGCAAGACCCAGTCCGGAAGGTCAACCGTAATCCCGGGCGGCGGTACCACGACCTGTGATGCCCGGTACCAGTTGAGCTTGGCGGTCAGCGCGCCCGGCCTGCGCCACTGGTCGATGTAAATCTGCCGCTCGGCCGGCGAGATACGCGCCATGTCGACATGCTTCGAAAAGCTTTTGTCGAAGAATTTATCGAAGCCCATCGCCTCGATCGCTGCTTCCATGCCGGGGTCGCGGAAAGCTCGCATATATTGGGAGGCGGCGCGCTGCGCCTCGTCCTGGATCAGGCTCTTCTGGAAGATCAGTGGATGCGGCGAATTGACGATTGCGAGGCGGCTGATCCGTGGATTGCCGCGCAGTGCGGCAGCCCAGGCGATGGCCCCGCCCCAATCATGGCCAACCAGCGCGAACCGATCGATGTCGAGCCCGTCGGCCAGCGCGAATATGTCGGCGATCAGCTTGTCGGTGGCATATTCGGTGACATCCTGCGGCCGGTCGGTCTCGCCGAAACCGCGCAGGTCGGGCATGATCAGCCGCAGATTTTCGTCAAGCCGGACCGCGATTTCCCGCCAGGTCCGGTGGGATTCGGGAAAGCCGTGCATCAAGATGACTGGCCGACCATCGGCTGGTCCAGCCAGCTTCACGTTCATCGAGATTCCGGTCGACAGTGAGATTTGCTCGAACCGACTAGTGGTTTTTTCCATGGTGCCTCTCTAGCCTTCGTCAGCCATGCAGACATCCTATCTTGTCGTCGATGATTTTGTGCCGGATCCCGACGAGTTGCGAAGGCGCGCATTGGCACTCGACTATCCGGAACAGCAAGGTCAGTTCCCGGGACGCAACTCGCAGCAGCGTCTGGAATTGCCCGGCCTGACGGAAGCAGTGTCGAACCTGGTCGGCGAGGCGCTTGTTCCG
>DASTVY010000286.1:0-5021 GCA_035758865.1 Sphingomicrobium sp.
GGGCCAACGAGCAATAACAGCACGAGCCGAACAGGCTGCAACGCTATCCCCCCCAATCGCTGTCCTTCCCCAAAAAATTGCGACGGACAAGCCGGCGAGCAATTTGTCACCATTCGCTCCGCCGCGCAATTACCCCCGAAATTTGCCGATTTTGGTGAGTCCGGACGGCAACATCGACGCTGAAACGCCCCCACTCGCGCGAGATTGATTGACCAGCGTAACAATTTCTGATTTTTCATGGCGGATCGGGGATTGCAGTAATGGATGGGAGGGGAGCCCATGTCCGTTGCCTTTTCGCTGATCGCCAGATTCCGGCACCGGCTGCTGTTCGCCCTGTCGCCTTCTTACCGGCGGATCCGCGCCAGACTTGATGAAATCACCCCGGCCTGAATCTTGCTGACGCGCATCAGCGCAGCTTGCTGATCTTCAGACCGTCCTGCCGCGCGCGTGCCTGGATCGATTCCTCACTGCGGGTCATGGCCTTGCTGATCCCTTTGAGGCTCATTCCCTTACCCGCGAGCCGGTGCAGCTTCTGGACCTCGTCGCTGGTCCACGGCTGGCGGTGACGCTGGAATTTTTCGCCCATTTGTACGAATTCCTCCCGAGGCTGGCATCGCGCGCTCACCCTGCTAGAGCAATGCCGCACATGTCAGAGCAGAACCACCTCTATCTCGTCGACGGATCGAGCTACATCTTCCGCGCCTACCACCGGCTCCCGCCGCTGACCAACCGCCATGGCACTCCGGCCGGGGCCGTTTACGGCTACACCGCCATGCTGTGGAAGCTGGCCGACGGGCTCAACAAGGCAGACGGGCCAACCCATATGGCGGTGATCCTCGATGCGTCCGAGGAGACCCACCGCAACAAGATGTACGACCAGTATAAGGCGAACCGGCCGCCGCCGCCCGAGGATCTGGTCCCGCAATTTCCGCTGATCCGCGTCGCGACACGCGCCTTTTCCATCCCCTGCATCGAGGAGGATGGGCTGGAGGCCGACGACATCATCGCATGCTACACCTATGCCGCGGTCCGGGCCGGATGGAAGGTGACGATCGTCAGCTCCGACAAGGACCTGATGCAGCTGATCGACGACGGCAAGGTCGACATGCTCGACACGATGAACGACCGCCGGATCGGCATCACCGAAGTGCTCGAGAAATTCGGGGTTGGGCCCGAGAAGGTCGGCGACGTGCTGGCGCTGATGGGCGACAGCGTCGACAATGTCCCGGGCGTCCCCGGTATCGGCCCCAAGACCGCTACCCAGCTGATCCAGCAATATGGCGACCTGGAAACGGTGCTGGCGTCGACCGACGAGATCACCAAGCCGAAACTGAAGCAGAATTTGATCGAATTCGCGGAAGATGCGCGGCTCAGCCGGAAGCTGGTCGAACTGGTGTGCGATGCGCCGCTGCCCGAGCCGCTCGAGGAGCTGGCGTTGAAGGGCATTCCGCCCGAGCCGCTGAGGGAGTTCCTCGAGGACCAGGGGTTCAAGTCGCTGCTCAATCGCGTCGGCAAGGAAGGCGGGGCGTCGAGCGGCGGGGCCCGGCCGATTGACGTCATGGCGTCACGCCCGGCTCCTTCTGCGACGCCGGCGGAGAAAGAAAAGATCACCGTCGACCGCACCCAATATGAGGCGGTTGTCACCGAAGAGGCGCTCGACCGCTGGATCGCCGAATCCCGCCACCAGGGCTATGTCGCGATCGACACCGAAACCGATAATATCGACAATATCGCCGCCAAGCTGGCCGGGATCAGCCTGGCGACGCAGCCCAACAAGGCCTGCTACATCCCCATCGGCCATGTCGGCGGCGATTTGCTGAGCGATGCGCCGAGGCAGCTTCCCGCCGAGCTGGTGCTGGGCAAGCTGAAACCGCTGTTCGAGGACCCGGCGGTTTTGAAGATCGCCCACAACCTCAAATATGACTGGGTGATGTTCGCCAAGGCTGGCATCGACGTTGCTCCTTACGACGACACGCTGGTGATGAGCTTCAATCTCGATGCCGGCCGATCGAACCATGGGCTCGACGAGCTCGCCCAAGCGCATTTCGAGCATGAGTGCATCAGCTTCAAATCGGTCTGCGGGGTCGGCGCCAAGCAGATCAGCTTCGACAAGGTGCCGCTCGACGCCGCGACCGAATATGCGGCCGAGGACGCCGACATCTGCCTGCGCCTGTGGCTGCGGCTGAAGCCTCGGCTGATCGAGGAAGGATCGACCCGCGTCTACCAGATGGTCGACCGGCCGCTGATCGCGACGGTCGGAAGAATGGAGCGGCGCGGGATCAAGGTCGACCGGGACTATCTCGCCAAGCTGTCCGGCACCTTCGCGACCGAGATCGCGGCGCTGGAGCAGCGTGTCTATGCGGCCGCCAACGGCCCCTTCACCATCGGCTCGCCGCAGCAACTCGGTCAGGTGCTGTTCGACCGGCTTGGTCTTGCGGGAGGGCGGAAAGGCAAGAGCGGCCAATATTCGACCGACGTCAACGAGCTGGAGCGGCTTGCCGGCGAGGGCGTGGAAGTCGCACGGCTGGTGCTCGACTGGCGTCAGCTGACCAAGCTGAAATCGACCTATACCGACGCGCTGCAGGCGCAGATCAATCCGCAGAGCAAGCGGGTCCATACCAGCTACAGCCTGTCCGGAGCCCAGACCGGGCGGCTCGCCTCGACCGAGCCCAATCTGCAGAACATCCCGATCCGAACGGAGATCGGAAGGCAGATCCGCGACGCCTTCGTTGCCGAGCCGGGCCATGTCCTGATGAGCGCCGACTATAGCCAGATCGAGCTAAGGCTAGCGGCACACATGGCAGACGTGCCGCAGCTGAAGGACGCCTTCGCCAAAGGCGAGGACATTCACGCAATGACCGCCGAGGAGCTGTTCGGAACCGTCGACCGAGACACCCGCGGCAAGGCCAAGACGGTCAACTTCGCCATCCTCTACGGCATTTCAAGCTGGGGCCTGGCCGGCCGCCTGGGCGTGCCCAAGGAGGAAGGCAAGGCGATCATCGACCGCTATTTCACGCGCTTCCCCGGGATCAGGGCCTATATCGACGAGACGCTGGCCTTTGTCCGAGAGAATGGGTTCACACGCACCCTGTTCGGCCGCAAAACCCACTTCCCCAACATCCGCGCGGCCAACCCCAATTTCCGGGCCGGAGCCGAGCGGGCGGCGATCAACGCGCCGATCCAGGGGACCAGCGCCGACCTGATCAAGCGGGCCATGAACCGGATGGACGCGGCGCTGGCCGAGGCGGGGCTAAGCGATGTCAAAATGCTGCTCCAGGTCCATGACGAACTGGTGTTCGAAGTGCCGGAGGGGAAGGAAGAGCCCGCCGCGGCAGTAGTGCGCGAGGTCATGGCCCATGCGGCCGAGCCGGCGCTGAAGCTGGACGTCCCGCTCGACGTCGAAGTGGGCTGGGGCCCGAACTGGGGCGCCGCGCATTGAGCCAAGCCGCGACCGAGGCGGCCCCTTCGGCCGACCTGGCTGCGCTTGCAAGAGGCGGCCGGATCAATTTTTTCGGTTTCATCCTGCGGCTGCTGGCGCGCCTGCCCTTCCTGTTCATCGCCGGCCGGATTTATGGCGCGGAAGAGCTTGGCCGCTTCGCCTATGCCGTGCTGATCGTCGAATTTGCGGCGCAATTGGCAACGCTGGGCCTCAAGCGCGGCCTCGCGCAGCAACTGGCCAAGACCGACAAGCCCCACGTCTGCGTGGTTGCCGACGCGTTGCTGGTCGCGGCAGTCGGATCGGCCGTCGCAATGACGATCCTCGCTCTGTTTCCGCAGGCGATGTTTCCCAATTCGGAGATCACCGGCCTGGAATGGGCATTGCCGATCACCGTCTTTGCCCTGGCCTGGTCCGACATCTGCCTGGCGGCGCTGGCCTATCGCCATGACGTCGCATCGACGGTGCGGGCAAGGGCGATCGTCGAACCCTGGACCATATCCATCGCGGCCTTTGCCTGGTCTTTCATTTCAACCCGCGACGGGCTGATCATCGCCTATGCCATGTCGATGATCGCGGCCCTGATCGCGTCGGTCATCCCGTTCCTGAAAAGCTATGGCCTGCCCCACGAGTGGCGGCCTGATCCCGGCACCTTGTGGCGCCTGGCAAGGCGCAGCCTGCCGGTCGCAGCCGCCGATGCGGTGGAATGGGGATCGCGCCGCATCGACATCGCCGTGCTGGGCCTGTTTTTCCGGCCCGAAGTAGTCGGAATCTATTATGTCGCGCAGAATGTCGCTTCGCTCCCGGCCAAGCTCAAGACCAGCTTCGACCCGATCCTGGGCCCGGTCATCAGCCGCAACCTTGCCGAAGGCGACAAGGCGGCGGTCGCCAAGCAGGTTCGCCAGGTCGGCTTCTGGGTGATCGGCGCACAGGGAGCGGTGGCGCTGGCTCTGGGAATCACCGGCGAAGCCGTGATGGGGCTCGTAGGGGCGGGCTTCGTCGTCGGTACGATCGCGCTGGGATTCCTGCTTGGCGCGGAAGTGGTCGCCGCAACCGCCGCGGTCAGCGAGGCGGCGCTGATCTACTGCGCGCGCCACCGCAATATGATGGTCAGCCTGGCGATGATCGTCCTGGAAGCCGCTCTCGCGATCGGTCTCATCCTGTTGATGCGCAAGATGGACTGGCCGGTCATGTACCAGGCGACCGGCCCCGCCCTGGCCCTGGTGCTGGCGCTCGGCTTCGCCTCGATCACCAAGTCGCGGCTGCTGGCGAAAATCCTGGGTCATCCGGTGTCGGGTTGGCGGTGGCCGCTGATTTGGGCGGCGGCCGCGGCGATGATCGTCGGGCAGCTGGTTATCCGCCTCCCGGAATGGGCCGAGCTGCTGTTCGGTATTCCGGCAATCCTAGCTGCGTTCGGAGCGGTGCTGTGGCTGAAAGGTTTCGGCCCGGAAGACCGCGAGCTGTTCCGGATGAAGAAGGAGGATATCGAGGAACTGGCCCTGCCTGAACCCGGAACGAGCCCGGAGGCGCCGAGCTGAGGCGGCAAGCGTCATCCCGGGCATGACGGCCTATCTCAATGACGAAA
>DASTVY010000290.1:0-3596 GCA_035758865.1 Sphingomicrobium sp.
GGCTCAAGCGTACCGACCATAAGAGAGAAAGGCGCCGATGAATTGAATTGGGCGCGTTCACGATTCTGGCCTGCATTATTTTGGAGCATCGAATCGCTTACGTTCGCCCCCATTGGCAAGACGCATGTGCGATAACCTCCAGTAATTGCATATCGGTCTCTCAAGACCTGCTGCAGGTCTTGTTCGGTCTGGGGAGAATTGCATAAAAACCCGTCGGCCAGACCTGCAATGATATCGAGCCAAGCCTTGAAGCGGATCACCGTGTTGCGCGAAAACCAATCAGGTCGCTGAAGCGGTAATAGATCGTGGACAAGGAACCATAAGCTGCCGCCGTTGCTCCGAAATCTCTCCAGTTGCGCGCGATGCCAGCGGATCGTGTTTAATGAATAATCCAATCCCAAAAAGACGTCACCCGGTCGGCCATCTACTTGCTCGAGATCGGGGGAATCAAGCTGGCTTGGCCAACAGATTTGTCTGTATCCCGTGCGTAAAGCAGCCGAAACAAAATGGATTTCCCATCCTTCCGGTGCCTCCTCGCTCAGCCCGAGTGCTAGCGCCCGCACTACCCGTTGAATTCCGGTCCCGGCGTCATGTTTGCTTATCATTGCCAAGTCGACGAAAAGGCGCCGAGGCATTACGGGATTAGGTCCGGCTGCTAAAGTGGCTCTGCCTCGTTGCCGCCGAGCGCGGCGCTTACGAATGACACTACCGACTAATGCCTGGTCAATCCGAGAAGGTAGAAGGTCGAAGAAGGTACGAAAACGAACAGCCATTCCGAAAGGCACCGCAATTTTAATTGGGCACGGTCGTTAGTCGCGGCGCGGCGCAATGATCAAGCACGAAGATGTGCTTGGGCGGCGTTTCGCCCGCACCAACCTGCCACTCATCGTCACCATTGAGCCGCGCGCAGACATTGCGACTGCCGGTCGGCAATTCAGCGTTTCTGGACTGAATTCGAGCCATTGCGGCGGCAGTAGTCGAATCCAGCATTATTCCTACGCGACGATCGGCTGCGATTGCTATCTATTGTTGATTCCACACAATTTTCTTGGTGGCGCAGGCCAACGTCAGTAGCTATGGCCCGCGATGTAAACTGCGAATTTTGGACGGTGTGAGAGTGATGTTCAGTAAGTGGCGGTCCAACGCGCCGGCCAAAATCAATTCCGTTCGCCTCATGCTTGGAGCCGCCTTGGCGCTTTCGCTCGCAGGCTGTTCGTCGTTCGGAGCAAACGGCCCCAGCAGCGGGGCGATCCTTGCATCGGCGGACAAACCGTTTGCCGCCGCCACGATCGCTGTTGTCCCTCTTAGCGAGGATGTCGCCCGCCAACTGATCGCTGGAGAGACTCGCTCTCGATTTTCTGAATCGTTCCAGGAAACTGAAATAAGCGGCGCCTTGATCGGCAATGGCGACGTCCTGGAAATCACCCTTTGGGAGGCCCCGCCGGCCGTCCTGTTCGGTTCGGCGCCGACCGGTCTTCTGTCGTCGTCGGTCGCAACGTCGCAAAGCCTGTCGCAGCCGGGCCAGGTGGTTGATGCCAACGGTCAGATCACCGTACCGTTTGCAGGGTCAATCCAGGCGTCAGGTCGCACTCCGTCGGAGATCGAGCGCGACATCGTCGCTCGACTTCGGGGCAAGGCGCATCAGCCGCAGGCTTCTGTCCGCGTTGTTCGTAATCAGGCGACCAACGCCAATGTGGTCGGCGACGTTGCGACTAGCGGCCGCATTCCGCTCTCCCCCAAGGGAGAGAGGATATTGGACGTGCTTGCTAGTGCTGGCGGCGTCAAGAACCCGGTCAGCAAGACGATGATCCAGTTGAGCCGAGGCGACCGTGTCGCCTCGATGCCATTGGAAGCGGTGATCCGCGACCCAAGCCAAAATGTTGTCGTTCAACCCGACGACGTCGTTACCGTCTATTACCAGCCGTATAGCTTCACTGCCATGGGAGCCATCGGCAACAACAGCGAGCTGCCATTCGAAGCGACTGGCATCAGTCTTTCCCAGGCACTGGGCCGAGTTGGCGGTTTGCGCGACGACCGCGCCGACGTTCGCGGCGTATTCCTGTTCCGCCTGGAAGATCCCGCGAAATTGGGACGGCAACTGCCGGCCAACGCCCGTCTCACCCCCGACGGCAAACTTCCCATCATCTATCGACTTGATCTGAAGGATCCAGGGAGCTTCTTCGCGGCGCAGAGCTTTCCGATGCGTAACAAGGACATTCTTTACGTGTCGAACGCCCCTCTGGCCGACCTTCAGAAATTCATGAACATGGTCTCGTCAGCGGCCTTCTCCGTGATCGGCGTCGCAAATGCGGTCGAAAACGGTCAGTAACGGTCCGGCGAAATGGGCAATCCAGCTTCACCGCGTTTCGCGGTCATCATTCCCGCCCGGTACGAATCCAGCCGCTTCCCTGGCAAACCATTGGCGGCGCTCTGCGGCGCTGGCGGTGCAGCGAAGCCTCTGATCCGGCGAAGCTGGGAGGCGGCCGTTTCCGCATGCAGCGAGCAGGATGTTTGGGTTGCGACGGATGACGAGCGGATCGCAAATGCGGTTCGTGGCTTCGGCGGCCAAGTCGTCATGACTTCCCGCCAGTGCCGAAACGGAACCGAACGCTGTGCTGAAGCTGTCGCGGAAATTCCCGAATGCCCCGACATAGTGGTCAATTTCCAGGGCGACGCACCGCTGACCCCTGCCCCCTTGGTCGGTCAGTTGGCCGTAGCGCTGGTCGATGATCCGTCCGCCGCCATGGCGACGCCGGCGCTTCGCTGCACCCGATCGGCATATGACCATTTAGAAGCCGACAGCGCCGCAGGCCGGGTCGGTGGTACGACCGTCGTTTTCAATAAACGCAACGAGGCGCTCTATTTTTCGAAGCGCGTCCTTCCCTATGTTCCTGCCGGCACACCCTCACCGGCCGAACATGTGCACCTACATCTCGGCATCTATGCGTATCGGCGCGACCAGCTCGCTGATTATGCCGCCGCTTCGCCTTCCACTCTGGAAACATTGGAAGGACTGGAGCAGCTCCGCTTCCTCGACCTGGGACAGGTCGTGAAGGTACTTCCCTTCGATCCCGTGGGCTGGGACTGCATCGAGCTCAACAACCCGACTGATGTGGCTCCGATCGAGGCGATTCTCCGCCGGCGCGGAATCGAATAGCGATGACGGAATCTCGCGTCAGCCTGCCCAGCGGGATCATCTTTTCCAACGACCGGCCATTCGTGCTGATCGGCGGGATGAACGTGATCGAAAGCGACGAATTGCTCGACATTGTTGCCGAGAAATTCGTCGGCGTTACTCAAGAACTCGACATTCCGTTTGTATTCAAGGCGTCGTTCGACAAGGCCAACCGCTCCTCGATAAATTCCTATCGTGGGCCGGGCCTGGATGCGGGCCTGGCAATGCTGGCTCGGGTCAAAGAACGCTTCAAGGTGCCGATTCTTACCGACGTTCACGAGCCGTGGCAGGCGCGCCAGGCCGCCGAGGTCGCGGACATCATCCAGCTGCCCGCGTTCCTAGCCCGGCAGACCGACCTGGTTACGGCGATCGCCGAGACAGGCGCCGTGATCAACGTCAAAAAGCCGCAATTCCTCGCTCC
>DASTVY010000335.1:0-4491 GCA_035758865.1 Sphingomicrobium sp.
CGCCAGCAAGATGGCTCAGGATCAGCCGGGCACGGAGTCTTGGACCTACGCCCAGCCCAGGTCGCGCTTCGCCAGCTACAGGACGGTCATCGTCGAGCCCACCGTCGTCTATCAGGGCCCCGACGCCCAGTTCGACGGAATCGAACCGGCGGACCGCGCCAAATATGCCGCCATGGTCACCGATGAGCTTCGCGCCGAGTTGGCCAAGAGCTTCCCGGCACCTGCGAAAGCTCAGGCCGATACGCTTAGGCTTCGAGTGACGATCATCGGCGCCAACAGGACCAAGGGCGGAATTGCCACGGCAACTCGCGTGACCCCGCTCGGCTTCGCAACCAGCGCGCTGAAGAGCGCGATGGGCAAGTCCGGCAGCTTCACCGGCTCGCTGCTTTACGCAGTGGAATTGTACGACGCCCGCTCGAATGAGCTGCTGCTCGCCGCCGTGCGTCGTCGAACCCCCGATCCTCTGGACGTGCCCGCAACGCTGTCGACCACCGATACCGTGAAGGCGATCGCGCGGGAGTTCGCCGACGGTGCGCGCAAGCGTCTGCAAGAACTTACCGGCGCGCCCTGATTGGCAATGGCGCGGCGGTTGGCATCGTGCCCGGTCTCGACTTCGACCCTGCGAATCCCGACGGGATGGAGCATCTGCTGCGCGCCCTTGACCAAGAGCGCCTGCGCTTGAAGCAAGAGGTGCAAGACGCTGCGGGTCAGCTCATTGCATGCCTCCGATTGAGTCTCGATCGCCTGGAGATTCAGGATCCCAAGCACAGCAGTCTCATTCGGGAAATTCAGGACATCACGGGCGAGATCGAACGTGAGATAGAATCTCTCGTCCTCCATTAGCCTCGCGGCGATCGTCGCGATCAGCGCGTGGAAATACGGATCAGGCCTGGATGAGCTGGTTCCGGACCGCGTAGCGAACCAGGTCGGCCGTGGTCCTGAGCTTGAGCTTGCGCATGGCGCTAGCGCGGTGAGTTTCGACCGTCTTCACACTGATGTTCAGGCGCTGCGCGATCTCTTTGTTGATGCGTCCCTCTGCAACCTGCTGGACGACCTCACGTTCGCGGTGGGTGAGACTGCTCGCCAACGGATGAGGCTTGCTGTCCAGAAACTGGTCCAGAAGCGTGTCCGAGATAGCTCCTGAGAAATAGGGACGGCGGATCGAGAGCGCGTCGAGCGCCGCAAGCAAATGCTTTTCGGCATCCGATTTCAGCACGAAGCCGCGCACGCCCGCGCGCAGAACCTCGATGATGATCTCTTCGCGATCGTGCATCGTGTAGAGCAGGATCTCGATCTTCGGGAATTCGCGCTTTAGCGCGTGGGCCAGGTCGAGGCCGTTCAGCTCCGGGATCGAATAATCGAGGATCGCGATGTCGGGGCGTGTTTCTCTTGCGACCTCAAGCCCGGACCGTCCGTCCGCCGCCTCGCCCACGATCTGATAATAGGGCTTGGACTCAAGAAGCTGACGGACCCCCCGACGAATGGCATCGTGATCGTCGACAATGATGATCCGTCGGATCGGCGTCGTCATGATTGCATCAGTCCGCTCGATTTACGTGAACTACGCCAGCAACAGGCGGTCATGGCGTCCAAACGCGCAGACGGACGAACCCCGAGGACCGCGATCCGAGCAACCTTTCAGCAGGCAAACATTTTTTCCAATCGGGGTAAACCCATATTCGGGCGACGCTGAATCCTGCCGCGCGAAGAGCAGGTCGGACCTGTCCTTCGGTAAGCTCGCGACTAGAGCAAATCCTGCTCCCCCTGCACTCGCTGCTGAATCGTCAACCTCAGGGACGTTCCCCGCGGCGTCCAAGGGTTAGCCCGATGATGGACCCGTAAATCCGGTGTTACGCGATACCCGGAAATTCATTCGTCCAGACAGGGAGTATGCCGCATGAAGCGCCACCGCACGGCTATGGTTCTTGGACTGAGCCTATCCCTCGCAATGGCCCAGGCGGCCGCCGCCCAGACCGCGCCGGATCCGTCCCGGACTCAGCAGTTCCCGACATCCGGAACCGCCGACCCCGTCGCCAACGAAGGCACGATCGAAGACGGCGCGGTCGACGCTCTCAAGGAGATGAGCAATTATCTGATGTCCGCGAAGACGCTGGGCATCGTCTCTCATGCGAGCCGTGACGTGGTCACGAATGACGGTCAGCGGATTCAGATGGAGGGCACGGCCACCTACAAGGTCAGGCGGCCAGGCTTCGTCATCGACTATGTCAGCGACATCAAGAGCCGGCGCTTCATCTACGACGGCAAGAATTTCACCGTCTACTCGCCGAAGCTAGGCTTCTACGCGACTGCTCCCGCACCGGGCACGAACAAGGAAGTCCTCGACACGATCTATAGCAAATTCGGCATTGCCTTGCCGCTGGAAGACCTGTTCCGATGGGGCAGCGACGGCGCCAATGCCGCGCGGATCCAGGCGCTTAGATCGGCATACAAGGTCGGCACGGAAACGATTGGGGGCGTGCCCACCGACCATTTCGCCTTCCGCGAGGATGACGTGGATTGGGAGGTCTGGATCCAACAGGGCGACCAGCCGCTGCCTCGTAAGCTGGTAATCGTCGATCGTAACGACCCGGCCAAGCCGGCCTTCAGCACGCGGCTGGACTGGCAGATCAACCCAACCTTCACGGACGCGGACTTCGCCTTCGTGCCCGACGCGAATGCGAAGCGGATCCAGCTGGCCACGTTCAAGGGAGAGTGACATGCGCGGCACGATTTCACGCATAGCGATGCTCAGCGCATTCGTTAGCCTCGCGGCCTTCGTGGTCCAGGAAGCCGATGCGCGGGGTGGCCGTGGCGGTGGCGGCGGCGGTGGCCGCGGCGGCGGCGGCTTCAGTCGCGGTGGCGGAACCAGCATGAGCCGTGGCGGTGGCGGCGGCTTCAGCCGCGGCGGCAGCATGAGCCGCGGCGGAAGCAGCATGAGCCGTGGCAGCTACGGCGGAAGTCGCGGCAGCTACAACCGCGGCGGATCGGGCTTCAGTCGTGGCGGCAGCTACAGCCGCCCCGGCGGGGGCAACTGGAGCCCACCCACAACCGGCCCGGGCCGCGGCGCAAGTGCGGGCAATCGCATGGCTTCAACCCGTCCCGCGGGCGGCCGGGGCGGCGCAGGACGTCCGGGAGGCGTAGGCGGTGCTGGGGGTGTTGGCGGTATTGGCGGTCCGGGCAAGCCCGGTGGTGTAGGCGGCGCTGGTGGTGTCGGCGGGGTTGGTGGTGTCGGCGGCGTTGGTGGTGTCGGCGGCGTAGGCGGTGTCGGTGGCGCCGGTCGGCCGGGACAACGGCCAGGTGGTGGTGGCATCAACCAAGGCGGCAACCGCGGCAATATCAGTAACAGCGGCAACCGTATCAACACCGGCGATATCAATATCGACAATGACTGGGGTGGCGACTGGAATGGCTGGGGCGATTATCCGATCGGCGCGGGAATCGCGATCGGTGCAGCGGCCGCGTGGGGTGCTGCAGTTGCCTACGGGTCGGCATATTATGCGCTCCCGGGTGGCTGCTCGCCGTACCCGTATCACGCATATACGTACTACTCGTGCGGCGGTGCTTATTACCAGCCGCAATACGAGGGCGACACGGTCGTCTACGTGAGCGTGCCTGATCCGGCCACGGTCACGGTCCAGCAGCCGTAGTAACCGAAACGTGCGGCCGCCACTGCTTCATTTACGGGATCTGGCGGCCGCACCCCAATCCAGCAGGTGTGAGCAATGACAGCAGCGACGGCGACTGCGACCACCACCACCGACGAGCTGATGCCCGCTGCGGTCTATGTTTCTTCGAACCGACAGCGGCTTTTCCTGCTCTACTTCGTCGGGGCGCTCGTCGACCTGGTCGTGCTCGGCCTGTTCGATCAATATTCCGACAAGGTTTACGTCGAATCCTTCTCCACGATGCTGCTGGCGTCGATCGTCCTCCAGTTTCTCCTGAAGGGCACGATCGCGGTCGAGCACTGGGTAGCTAGCCACTTCAAGGGCAAGGCCGGCGGCTTGTGGAAGACGCTACGCTTCTTCTGCGCATGGCTTGTCCTGTTCGGTTCCAAGTTCGTAATTCTCGAAGCTCTCGACATCGCCTTTGGCGACAGCGTGAGCTTCGAAGGCGTGTTCCACGGGATCGTCTGGCTGATCATTGTCGTCGTCACGATGGTAATCGTCGAGGAGCTTGTGGTCCGCTTCTATCGCAGGCTCGCTTGAGGGAGCGTTCTCGTGGTGAGTGGAATCATTCTTGCGATCATGCTGGCGGCGGGACCGTACGATTCAGCGCCCAACTGCAAAGTCATGTATCAAGGGGCAACGGACGACTGGCGGTTCGTCAGGGTTTACGAGGCCTCCACCGGCAAGGTCGTCCTGCAGACCGTGATCCGGGCGGGCACGACACGGGACGTCTACGTGACGAGCCCAAGCATTCGCATCGATTCCAAATGGGCGGGCGACATCAATTACAAACCCGGTTCGCCGGTGCGGTGCGCGAACGGCGAGA
>DASTVY010000346.1:0-5713 GCA_035758865.1 Sphingomicrobium sp.
GGCTGATGCAGGAAAACTGGATCGGCAGGAGCCAGGGGCTTCAGTTCTGCTTCCGGCTGACGTCCAGTCTTCCGGGCGGGACCTGCGATATCGAGGTGTTCACCACCCGGCCCGACACCATCTTCGGGGCTAGCTTCGTTGCCATTTCGCCCGGCCATCCGATCGCCGAGCAGCTGGCCGCCGATCGGCCTGAAGTCGCCGAATTCATCGCCAGGGCGCGCTCCGGCGGAACCAGCGCGGCCGAGATCGAAACTGCCGAGAAGCTTGGCTTCGACACTGGCCTTGAGGTCGTTCACCCGTTTGACGACAATTGGCGTCTTCCGGTGTGGATCGCCAATTTCGTGCTGATGGAATATGGCACCGGCGCTCTCTACGGAGTGCCGGGCCACGACGTTCGCGATTATGAATTCGCCCGGAAGTATCGCCTCCCGATCATCCGCGTGGTTGCCGAGAGCCCGGCAGGAGCGTCGGCCCCGGTGACCGAAGCGGAGACGACGCCGGGAGTTGCGGTCAACTCGCGCTTTCTCGATGGGATGCCGACCAGCCAGGCGACCGCCGAGGTCATCCGCCGCGCGGAGACCGCCGGCTGGGGAGAGGGCAAGACCCAATACCGGCTTCGCGACTGGGGCGTTTCCCGCCAGCGCTACTGGGGCACCCCGATTCCCGTCATCCACTGCGATTCATGCGGGCCGGTGGGAGTCCCGCGCGATCAGCTTCCGGTCGTGTTGCCGGAGGACGTGAGTTTCGAGGTCCCCGGCAATCCGCTCGACCGCCACCCGACATGGGGCAAGGTCGATTGCCCGAAGTGCGGGGCGGCGGCGCGGCGCGAAACCGACACGCTCGATACGTTCGTCGATTCCAGCTGGTACTTCATCCGCTTTGCGAGCCAGCCCGACGGCCAGCCCTTTGACCGCGCCGAGGCCGAGAAATGGCTGCCGGTCGGCCAATATATCGGTGGCGTGGAGCATGCGATCCTCCACCTGCTTTACGCGCGCTTCTGGACTCGCGCGCTGGAGCGAATGGGCAAGATCTCGGTCAAGGAGCCGTTCAAGGGCCTTTTCACCCAAGGCATGGTGACGCACGAGACTTATGAGACTGCTGACGGCCGCTGGCTCACCCCCGAGGAGGTGGAGATTGGCGCCGGCGGTTCGCTCGTCGAGCGGGCGAGCGGTGCGGCCGTGTCCCGCGGCCGGGTCGAGAAAATGTCCAAGTCGAAGAAAAACACCGTCGACCCGGAGCCGATCCTGGACCGTTATGGGGCGGACGCAGTGCGCTGGTTCATGTTGTCCGATTCCCCGCCGGAGCGCGACCTCGAATGGTCGGAAGGCGGCATCGAGGGTGCCGCCCGTTTCGTCCAGCGGGTGTGGCGGTTGGTCCAATCACCGGCGGGCAACAAGGGCGACGACAAGGCGCTTGCGCGGAAGGTCCATCGTACGATCGCCGCGGTCGGCGAGGCGATCGAAGGGCTGCAGTTCAACAAGTCGGTGGCGGCTCTTTACGAGCTGACCAGTGCCATCGAGCGTGCGCAGCCATCCGCTACCCGGGACGACGCCATCCGCACGCTGCTGTTGCTGATCGCCCCCGGCGCACCGCATCTGGCGGAGGAAGCCTGGGCCACCCGCGGCGAGCCGGGCATGGTTGCCGATGCCGTCTGGCCCAGCTTCGACCCGGCGATGTTGATCGACGACGAAGTCACCATCGCGGTGCAGGTCAATGGAAAGCTCAGGGAAACCATGGTCGCTCCGCGCGGAACCAGCCGCGAGGATGCCGAGGCAATGGCACTGGCCCTGCCCAAGATCCGGTCGCAGCTGGGCGGCAACGATCCGCGCAAGGTGATTGTCGTTCCCGACCGGTTGGTGAATATCGTCGCATGATGCGCCTCCTCGCCCTTGTTCTTTGCCTGGCGCTTGCGGCCTGCGGTCTGAGGCCGATGTATGCCGGAGGCTCTTCGGGTGCCGTCGCCGGCGGGCTTGGAACGGTCCAGGTTGCACCGATTCCCGAACGGGCCGGTTGGCTGGTGCGGAATGCGTTGGTCGACCGGCTAGGTGGTGAGTCGGGCGACCCGTCCTACCGGCTTGAAGTCGACCTGGACGATGATTTGACCGCTTTCGGTATTCGCGGCGATTCGGCGGTTACCCGCGAAAGAAGGACGTTGAGAGCGCGTTACCGACTAGTCGATCTCAAAACCGGTGAGGTCGTGCTGGACGCGACCGCCGGATCCGATGCCGGAATCGATATTGTAAGTTCGGAATATGCGACGGTGGCCGCCGAGCAGACAGCCCAGGAGCGACTTGCCGGGGTTGTCGCCGACCAGATGGTCGCCCGGTTGGCATTGTTCATGAGCCGGACCAAGTCGGAATGAAGTCGGCCAAGGGCGGCTTCGGTTCAGCGCTCGATCGGCCCGATCCCGCCCTTCGCTTTTACCTGTTCCACGGTCCCGATGAGGCTGGATCCCGAGCGCTTGCGGAGCGGCTGCTGAAGGGCATGGGCGCCGAAAAGTTTCTGATGCTCGGCCAAGCCATCAAGTCCGATCCCGCGGCCTTGGCGGACGAGGCCGGCGCCATCTCCCTGTTCGGGGGCAAGCGGGTGATGTGGATCGAGCCTGCCGGCGATGAGATTTCAGAAGGGGTTGAGGCGCTTCTCGATGCCCCAGCGTCGGAGAGCGCGGTGATCGCGATTGCTGGTTCGCTGCGCAAGACCTCCGCCCTGCTCAAGCTTGCCGAGGGGCATCCGGCGGCGCTTTCCCACATCAGCTATGTGCCCGAGGGCCGCGACCTGGAGCGGCTGGTAGCTGACCTGGGACGGGATGTCGGGCTTCGAATGATGCCGGAGCTTGCCCAGCGGATCGCGGCCGCTTCTGCTGGCAACCAGGCAATTGCCCTTCAGGAACTGTCGAAATTCGCACTCTATCTCGGTGCGGACAAGGACAATCCCAAGGAACTTGATCCGGAGACGGTCGACCTGCTGGGCGCGGATTCGGCCGAAGCCGATCTGATGCGGCTCGGCGACCTCGCGCTGGCTGGGCGCATGAAGGAGCTCCTGGAGGAGCTGGCCCGGCTGCCGCACGGCGGATCGGAAGCCATTCCGATCCTTCGAGCGCTTCAACGGCGGTTGTTGATGCTGGCTCCACTTCGCGCCCGGGTCGAGCGCGGGGAGAGCATTGACGGCGTCATGGCGTCAATGGGTAAGGCTTTGTTCTGGAAGGATAAACCGCTGGTCCAGCGACTATTGTCGGTCTGGCCGGCGGAACGGATTTCCGAGGCCGCATCGCGGGTTGCGGCGCTGGAGCGACAGATCATGCTTCGCCCGCTGGCCGACGATGCGGCATTGGGTGAGACGCTCGTGACGCTGGCCCGCGTTTCGGGCCGCGGCCGCTAGAGTAGAAACCGGAGGTTTGCCGATGGTCACAACCAAGCGTCCGATCGGGACCAGCGGCATCGAGGTCGCGCCGATTGCGCTCGGCGGGAATGTCTTTGACTGGACCGCCGACGAGGCGGCCAGTTTCGCGATACTGGATGCCTTCGTCGACGCCGGCGGCACGATGATCGATACGGCGGACGTCTATTCCTCCTGGGTGGCCGGACATCGGGGCGGCGAAAGCGAGGCGCTGATCGGCCGCTGGCTGAAGCGTAACCCGGCAAAGCGCGACAAAATCGTGATCGCCACCAAGGTAGGATACGACGCTGGTTTGGCGCCGGACACCATCGCACCGGCCTGCGACGCGTCGTTGATGCGGCTTGGTGTCGATGTGATCGACCTTTATTACCAGCACAAGGATGACGAGGCCGTTCCGCTGTCAGACAGCCTTGGCGCGTTCGACCAGCTCGTCCGGCAGGGCAAGATCCGCGCCATTGGCCTGTCGAATTTCACTCCGGAGCGCCTGGCAGCCGCGATGGACGCTGCGCGATCGAACGATTTGATCACGCCCGCCGCGCTTCAGCCTTGGTACAATCTCGTCGAACGCGCGCGCTATGAGGGCTCGTTGCGCGACGTCGCCGCCGCCGAGGGCCTGGCTGTTTTCCCCTATTTCAGCCTCGCGAGCGGCTTCCTGTCCGGCAAATATCGTTCGACGGACGATTCTTCGGTTAGCACCCGCGGCCATCGCGCGGTCGGCTATCTCGACGAGCGTGGCAGAGCGGTACTAGCGGCATTGGAAGAGGTGGCGGCGGAGACCGGTAAGGCGATGGCGACCGTCGCGCTGGCCTGGCTCAAAGCTCAGCCGACCATCGCGGCGCCGATCGCCAGCGCAACGACCCTCCACCAGGCGCATCAGCTAATAGACGCTCTCAGCCTGGACCTTGGCGAGGGGCAAATCGAACGGCTGCGCGCCGCCAGCGAATGACCCCGAACGAACGATTGGAGTTAGATCTGCTCGCCGGAAAGGCGCTGGCAGATCAAGTCGAGCTGGTCGAGCGTGCTGTAATGCACCGCGACGGTGCCGCCGCTCTTGCCGTGGCTTACCTTGACCCGAAGCCCGAGAAGATCGCCGAGCTGGCGCTCGAGCGCTTCCAGATCGGCATCGACCGCACGTTTCGCCGTTCGCTCCGATGCCCGGCCGATGTCGTACCCCGGTCCGGGGCGTACCTTCTTGGCAAGATGCTCGGCCTGGCGGACCGACAGGTCGCCGTCGACAATCTCGTTGGCCAGTGCTTCGGGATCGGGAGCCGTCAGTATGGCTCGCGCATGCCCCATACTGATATCGCCTCTCAGAAGCATTAAGCGAACCGAATCGGGAAGATCGAGCAGACGAAGCAGATTGGCGACATGGCTTCGGGATTTGCCCACCAGCTTGCCGACCATCTCCTGGCTATGGCCGTAACGGTCCATCAATTGGCGAAATGCGGTCGCTTCTTCGATCGCGTTGAGGTCTTCGCGCTGGATATTCTCGATGAGCGCAACCTCGGCGCTGGATTCATCATCGAATTCCCGAATTAAAGCAGGAATTTCATGAAGTTGCGCCTTCTGGGCAGCGCGCCAGCGGCGCTCGCCGGCAACCAGTTCGAAACCGCCGTCCACAGCCCGGACGATGATCGGCTGAAGAACGCCGCGCTCTGCGATCGAGGCTGCGAGCTCGTTGATCGGCTCCTCATCGAAGACCTGGCGCGGCTGAGAAGGGTTCGGGCGGATGCGCGCCACTTCGACCATCCGGATCCCGCCGGGAGCAACCGTGTCGGACCGTGGGACCGGTGGCGCTTCGCCGATAAGTGCGCTCAGCCCTCTTCCCAGTCCCGTTGCCTTCTTCATGCAGCCTCCGCCGTCAGTTGCGGCAGTCGAGCCATGATTTCCCGCGCGAGGCGAATATAAGCTTCGGAGCCCGGGCATTTCAGATCGTAGATCAGCGCCGGCAGGCCGTGGCTTGGCGCTTCGGACAGGCGGACGTTGCGCGGCACGACCGTATCGAAGACTGACGTACCGAGGCAGGCCCGCACATCTTCAGCCACCTGTTGCGAGAGATTATTTCGTCGATCGAACATGGTCAGCGCCACGCCAAGGATCGAAAGTTCCGGATTATACGCCAGGCGAATGCGCTCGACGGTCTGCAGCAGCTGACTAAGGCCCTCGAGCGCGAAGAATTCGCATTGCAGCGGCACCAGCAACTGGCGCGATGCGACGAGCGCGTTGACTGTCAGGAGGCCAAGCGACGGTGGGCAGTCGAGCAGGCAAATGTCCCACCTTCCTGCCGGCGCCTCATCAAAGGCCTGGGCCAAGCGAT
>DASTVY010000380.1:0-10420 GCA_035758865.1 Sphingomicrobium sp.
AATGGAGAAGCGAATGTTGGCGCTGGTCGAGAAGTCGATGACGACGGATTGGAAAAACAAGGCAGAAGAAATCGCTGCATCGATCGCCGAGCACGCGTCGAAGCACGATGCCGACGATAGTTTTGTCAGTGAAGGCTTTGCTGCGCTGGAGGACGCCGGTTTCTTCACTGCGCTGGTTCCGACGGAGCTGGGCGGCGGCGGCGCGAGCGTCGGCGAAATCTGCGATGCGATCCGGATCATCGGGGCGGCCTGCGGATCCACTGCCCTCGCGGCAGCGATGCACAGCCACATCGTCGCGGTGGCTGCGTGGCGCTGGAAGAACCAGGGCGCACCGACCGACGGACTGTTGAAGCGGATTGCTGCCGAGAAACTGAAGCTGGTATCGAGCGGCGGCTCCGACTGGCTGAAGAGCGCCGGGACGATGGAGAAGGTCGAAGGCGGCTACCGGCTAACCGCTCGCAAGGCGTTCGCCAGCGGCTCTCCGACCGGCGATATCATGAATACCAGCGCCGTTTATGACGATCCGGTCGACGGGCCGACCGTGCTCCACTTCGGTGCTCCGCTGAAGGGTGAGGGCGTGTCGATCGCGCCGACCTGGCAGACGATGGGCATGCGCGGCACGGGATCGGATGACGTCGTCTTCGATGGACTTTTCATCCCGGACGCGGCGGTCGCGGGTAAGCGCCCGCAGGGCAAGTGGCACATGTTGTTCCACATCATCAGCATGATCGCATTCGCGCTTATCTATTCAGCTTACCGCGGAATTGCCGAAGGCGCGCGGGATCGTGCGCTGGAGTTGGCGAAAAAACGACCGCAGGATGCGCTGCTGGCGCAGAATGTCGGCGAGATGGAGAATGCACTTCTGTCCGCACAGCTGGCGCACCGGAGAATGATCGAGATCGCCGAAACCGGGGCACCGGGACCCTTGGCCACCAGCGAGGCGATGCAGTGCCGAACATTGGTTGGCCAGGCGGCGATCGACACGGTCGCCAAGGCGATGGAAGTCGCCGGAGGCGCGGCATTTTATCGCAAGACAGGTCTCGAACGGGCCTTCCGCGACGTCCAGGCAGGCCGTTTTCACCCGCTTCAGGAAAAGCCGCAGCTGGACCTTACGGGGCGGGTTGCGCTGGGTTGGGATATCGATGGCTGATTGATTGGGCGGGCCGGCGGCCCGCCCAACTCATGCCTGGTGGATCGCCTTGACCACCTGATATGATTCCAGGCCTTCCTTGCCTCCCTCGGACCCGAAGCCGCTATCCTTGACTCCGCCAAACGGCGCGTCGGCGACGGAGATGGCGAAGGTGTTGATCCCGACCATTCCGCTTTCGATGAGGTCGCCGATCAGGTTGGCGCGGCGGCCATTCTCGGTGAAAGCGAAGGCGGCGAGGCCGAACGGCAGTCGGTTGGCTTGCTCGATCACCTCATCGAACGTGGAGAAGGCGCGGGTGACCGCGACCGGCCCGAACGGCTCTTCGTTCATGATGTTGGCTTCGTTGGGAACGTCGGCCAGCAGCGTCGGCTGGAAGAAAAAGCCGCCGTCGCCCTTCGAGCCGCCGGCGAGCACGCGGGCCCCCTTCGATGCAGCATCGTCGATCAGCGCACCGACCGCCTCCGGCCGCCGCTCGTTGGCAAGCGGGCCCATGCGCGTGTCGGCGTCCAGGCCGTTACCGACCTTCACCTTCTGGGTGCGCTCAGCGAAGCCTTTCAGGAACGCGTCGTAGATCGATTCCTGGACATAAAAGCGGGTTGGCGAGACGCAGACCTGACCGGCGTTGCGGAACTTCTGCGGCACGACCATGTCCAGCGTCTTTTCGAGGTCGCAATCGTCGAAGATCAGGACCGGGGCGTGGCCGCCAAGTTCCATGGTGATCCGCGTCATGCTGTCGGCTGCGAGGCGCATCAGATGCTTTCCGACCGGGGTCGAACCGGTGAAGCTGACCTTCCGGATCTCCTTGCTGGCGATCAGCTTAGAGCTGATCAGCCGGGCATCGCCATGGACCAGTTGCGCGACTCCCTTGGGGATTCCGGCGTCGGCCAGGCAGCGGAACATCTCGGTCGCGCAGCCGGGAGTCTCGTGCGGTGGCCGCGAGATGACGGTACAGCCCGCCGCCAGTGCCGCGGAGACCTTCTTGGCCAGCAGATAGATTGGGAAATTCCACGGGCTGAAGGTCGCCACCGGGCCGACCGGCTGGCGGATGACCCGCGACAGCTGCCCCGCCGGGCGCACCAAAGTGCGGCCATAGTCGCGCTTGATCTCCTCTGCGTACCAGTCGAACAGCTGCGCCGAGCCTAGGACCTCGGCCTTGGCTTCGGCGATGACCTTGCCCTGCTCCTGGGTCAGGATGGCGCCGATATGGTCGACACGCTCGCGCAGCAGTGACGCAACCTTGTGCAAGATAGCCCCGCGTTTTTCGACGTCAGTCGAGCGCCATTCGGGCCAGGCGCGGTCCGCGGCGGAGAGCGCCTCCTCCAGGTCATGTTCGGTAGCGTAGGGCACCTCGGCCATGGCGCTGGCGGTTACGGGATTGACGACCGGATGGGCATCGCGGCCTTCGCCGCTTTTCCACACGCCGTCGATGAAGAGTTGCAGGTCTGTGTCGTAGCTCATGGTGAGCGAGATAGGCTTCTCACCGCTTGTCGCCAACCCGTCACATGGCTAGGCGAGACGGAACGGGACAAGGAGAGAAGCCATGACGAAGTCGGAATTGCTGGCCAGGATGCAGGACGCGGGGGCTTGGCTTCCCGGCAAGACGGTCAAGATCGACTTCGGTGGGGGCGATGGCGTGCTCCTTCTGGACGGAGCCAACAGCTTGGTCAGCGACAATGACGGGCCTGCTGATACCACCATCAAGGTCAGCTGGGACGACTGGCAGGCCATGGCGTCCGGCGCGCTCGACGGCATGACCGCGTTCATGACCGGAAAGCTGAAGGTGGAAGGCGACATGGGTAACGCCATGCAGTTGCAGGGCGTTTTGTCGAAGCTGCGCGGTTAGTCGATTAGTCGAATCGTCATTGCGAGCGTCAGCGAAGCAATCCAGTGGATTGCTTCGTCGCGTACGCTCCTCGCAATGACGGAGACAATAATGCGTCATTTCACGGTTCTGGCAGCCTTACTGGCCACACCCGTTGCCGCCCAGCCTTCAGCCTCGCTCGACGCCAAATCCGCCCAGGCAATTATCGCCGGATGCGCGGCGCATGCCACTGCCCGGAAGCAAAGCCATGCGATTGTTGTGGTCGACCAGGGCGGGAACATGGTCGCTGCGCTCCGGATGGATGGAAACGCAAGCGGCATATTCGATTTTTCCAGGGCCAAGGCGGAAGCGGTGGCGGCCTGGGGATTCTCGACCGCACAGATGCTCGAGTCATCACGCGGCACGCCCGGGTTCGACCGCGCACCGAAGGTGGTCATCGTGCCGGGCGGAGTTCCGGTCTTCAGCGCTGACGGAAAATCCCGCATCGGCGCGGTTGGCGTTTCGGGCGAAGCGCCCGCCGACGATGCAGCCTGCGCCGAAGCAGGAATAGCGGCGGCCGGCCTTCGATCCAGCCGCGCCAACTGATCCGCTTGACCCTTGTGAGCGCGGACGGCAGAGCCGCGGGGCCAAGGAGATTCGGATGCAGAAGATCTACTCGAGTGCCGAGGCCGCGCTTGACGGCCTGCTGTTCGACGGAATGACCATTGCCGCGGGCGGGTTCGGCCTGTGCGGGATCCCGGAACGGTTGATCGACGCGATCCAGGCATCAGGGGTCAAGGATCTCACCATCGCATCCAACAATGCCGGGATCGACAACGAAGGGCTCGGGCGCCTGCTTCGCTCGCGGCAGGTCAAGAAAATGATCTCGTCCTACGTTGGCGAGAACAAGGAGTTTGAGCGGCAGTATCTCGCCGGCGAGCTGGAGGTGGAGTTCTGCCCGCAGGGGACGCTCGCCGAGCGCATGCGCGCCGGCGGCGCGGGAATTCCCGGCTTCTACACCAAGACGGGTGTGGGCACGCAGGTCGCTGAGGGCAAGGAAGTGAAGGAGTTCGACGGCGAAGAATATATCCTCGAGCGCGGCATCCGCGCCGATCTCAGCATCATCAAGGGCTGGAAGGCCGACGAGAGCGGCAACCTTGTCTTCCGCAAGACCGCTCGCAACTTCAACCAGCCGGCCGCGACCGCTGGCAAAATCTGCGTCGCCGAGGTCGAGGAGATCGTGCCGGTCGGAAGCCTCGATCCGGACTGCATCCACGTGCCGTCCATCTATGTGAAGCGCCTTGTGCTGGGCGCTCCCTATGACAAGAAGATCGAGTTCGTAACAACGCGCGAAAGGAGTGCCGCCTGATGCCCGGAAAACATTTCGATATCGATGAGCTGGGCATCGACAGCAGCCAATTCGACGAAGCGGTGCGCGTGCTGATGGCCGATGGGAATGTCATCGTGATCGATCCGGAGATCGTCGGCGAGCCGTTCATCCTCGGCATGATGTGCGTCGACATCATGCGTCACGGCGCCCGGGCCTTCGCTCGGCAAACGGGCATGGATGAAGTGGAGGCCTACCACGGCATCGTATCCGGCCTGATGGCCGAATTGCAGCACAACACCGACGAAGCTGGGGAGCCTAACTGATGGACACCATCGTCAAGGGCTGGGACCGCAACCAGATGGCGGCTCGGGCCGCGAAGGAACTGAAGGACGGCTATTACGTCAACCTCGGCATCGGCATCCCGACGCTGGTCGCCAACAATATCCCGCCGGGCATGACCGTCACGCTGCAAAGCGAGAACGGGATGCTGGGGATTGGGCCATTTCCCTATCCGGACGAAGTCGACGCCGACCTCATCAATGCCGGCAAGCAGACCATCAGCGAGCTTCCGAGCTCCAGCTATTTCAGCTCCTCCGACAGCTTCGCCATGATCCGGGGCGGGCACATCGACCTGACCGTGCTGGGCGCCATGGAAGTCAGCGAGGACGGCGACATCGCCAATTGGATGATCCCGGGCAAGATGATCAAGGGCATGGGCGGGGCGATGGACCTTGTCGCCGGGGTCAAGCGTATCATCGTCGTGATGGAGCATACCTCCAAGAACGGGGACCCTAAGTTCATCCCTTCGTGCACCTTGCCGCTGACCGGCAAGAATGTGGTCGACATGATCATCACCGACCTGGCGGTGTTCCAGCGGCCCGACCATCATTCGCCGTTCAAGCTCATTGAAACGGCGCCAGGTGTGACCGCCGATGAAGTCCGGTCGAAAACCACCGCGAATTACGCCGAATGAAGCGGCGCGCTGCACATGCCGGGGGCATGAGCAAGCGCGGCTTGAAGGCGGCCCTTGTCGCGATGGCGATTGTGGCCGCCTGCTCCAAGGCGCCGACCGTAATCGACGGATCGAGCCCCGCGAACTTTGCCAAGACGACCGAAAAGGCGCGGCGCGACCTGCCGATCAAGGAGCGACTGACGTTCGATGCGGCGATCCGCAACCCCAGCGGACGGCGATATGGCAATAATGATATCGAGGGCGTGGCTCGCGAGGCATACAACGGAATGACGGCATTCGACGTGGTCGCGGATGCGCGGGCGCGGGGTATCGAGTAAGGGGCGAAAGGAATGAGGAATTGGATTGGCGCGGCGCTGGCCCTGATCCTGGCCGGTCCAGCCGCTGCACAGGCGCCGAGCATGCAGCTCTGGCGGCTCGATTGCGGGACGCTCGATGTCGCGGACCTTGGTGATTACAACGACACTGGGCTATTCGCCGGCCAGAAGAAAACGTTCGTTGCCAGCTGCTACCTGATCCGTGACGGCGACCGCTATTTGTTGTGGGATACGGGCCTCGACGGTGCTTTGGCCGGCAAGCCGAAAGATGCCGAAGGTGGCTTGCTCAAGGAAACCATCGTCACCCAGCTTGGAAGGATTGGGGTGAAGCCCGAAGCGATCACTTTTGTCGGGATCAGCCATTATCATGACGATCACACCGGCCAGGCGAAGGATTTTCCGGGCGCCACACTGTTGATCGGCACGGGCGATTGGGAAGTCGTGAAGCAACGCGCCGAAATGCGGCCGCGCTTCGCAACGTGGCTCGACAGCAAATCCAAGGTGGAGGAAGTCCCGCGCGACAAGGATGTGTTCGGGGACGGCAAAGTGACGATGCTGGCCATGCCTGGCCATACGCCGGGCCATCATGCGCTGCTGGTTAAGCTGGCCAGCGGGCCGGTCCTGCTGTCCGGCGACCAATATCACTTCACCGAAAACCGGCGCCTTGGCGGGGTCCCCGGCTTCAATCGGGATCGCGCCGACACGCTCGCCTCCCACGACCGGTTTGAGAAGCTTGCGACCAACACCAAAGCGAAGGTCATCATTCAGCACGAGCCGGACGACGTGGCCAAGCTGCCCGCCTTTCCGAAGGCTGCCGAGTGAAATGACCCCGGGCCCTTCGGCCTATTGAACGGGGCGCCCGCCAGCCCTCGACTTCGCTCGATCCCAGGGGCTAGGCTGGGGCCATGAAAGCGCTCCTGTCCCGCGAACCCGGTCCGCCCGAGACACTTCGACTGGAAGAGGTTCCCGACCCTGTTGCCGGTCCCGGCGAGCTGCTGGTCCGGGTGCACGCCTGCGCCATCAACTATCCGGACGTGCTGATCATTGAGGACAAGTATCAGTTCAAGCCGGCTCGGCCGTTCGCGCCCGGCGGCGAGGTGGCCGGGACGGTCGAAGCTGTCGGCGAAGGAGTCAGCGGCTGGAGCGTCGGCGATCGACTGATCGCCTATCATGGCCATGGCGGGCTGGCCGAAAAGGTGGCGGTGCCTGCCGCGCACGCCTTCCAGCTGCCGGATGCGCACAGCTTTGCCGAGGGTTCGACCCTACTGATCACCTATGCCACCGTCATTCATGCGCTGTGGGATCGAGGGCGCCTGAAGGCGGGGGAGACCCTGCTGGTGCTTGGTGCCGCCGGTGGAATTGGCATTGCCGCAATTGAGCTGGGCAAGGCCAGGGGCGCCCGCGTGATCGCCGCCGTTTCCAGCGAGGAGAAGGCTCAGGCCGCCCGCCAGGCGGGCGCGGATCTTGCTATCGTCTACCCAGCGGGGCCGTTCGACAAGGACGGGCTGAAGGCACTGGCCGACCAGTTCAAGTCTGCCGTCGGTCCGGCCGGCGCGGACGTCATCCTCGACCCGGTCGGCGGCGATTATGCGGAGCCGGCGCTGCGCAGCATCGCTTGGGAAGGGCGTTACCTGGTTGTTGGATTCCCGGCCGGCATTCCCAGGCTCCCGCTAAACCTGACCCTGTTGAAGAGCTGCGACGTTTGCGGCGTGTTCTGGGGAGCCTTTGCTGCGCGCGACCCCAAGGCCAACGCAGACCATGTCGCCGAGCTCTTCCAACTATGGGGCGAGGGGAAAATCAGCCCGAGGATCAGCGCGACCTATCCGCTGGATCGCGGCGGCGAAGCGATCGCGGCAATGGCCGCGCGCAAGGTCATCGGCAAGCTGGTGGTGACGCTCGACTAGCCCTACGGTCGGTATCGCGCACAGATTTCGTCGACGACCTTTTCTATCCATTCGTCGCCGATCGGCCTGGAGGCGATGAGGCGCCGGAAATAGATTGGTCCTGCGGCCATTGAGAATATTTCTTCCCAGTCGGCATCAGCCGAAATTTCGCCTCGGGCGACTGCTCGTTCGAACGTCGGTGCGAGAAGCTTCATCCGGCTGGCCCAGAAGCGCTCGCCCTGGCCGGGTGCTGCGCCTCCCTGGAGAGCTGCAGCAACGGTTATGAGGGCCGAACCCAATGGGCCGTTCAATACATTCGCCAGGTTGTGAAGATTGGCACTAAGGTCTCCGCGGAACGTGCCGGTGTCGTGGAAGGCCGCTTCTCGGCGCGCAAACTCAATGATTGCGTCGATGATTGCCTGCCACCGATCAGGACAGCGGCGATAAAGGGTCGACCGTTCAACGCCCGCCCGGTTCGCGACATTCTGGAACGTGCAGGCATCAATGCCGCCTTCTGCCAGTAATTCCAGGACAGCGTCATTGATCCGCCGAGTTACGTCGGCGGTTCGACCTCCCGGGCGTTTTTGGCGGACTGGCCGCTCCGTGATATCCTTATCGGACAATGTTGACTCCACTACACAACGCAACTAATGCAACAAATAGTTGCTTTAACGATCAAGCCCCAAAATGACCGATTTTGCAAGCCGTTCCGAAAAAGGGGCGACTAAAAACCCTTCTGCGCGCGGCCCCAGCCCGCGCATTCTGATCACCGGCGCTTGCCGGGGGATTGGTCGCGCCTGCGCGGAAGCGTTCGCGGCGCGCGGCGCCGATCTTGTACTGGCCGACAACGACACGGAGCTGCTCGGCAAGCTGGCCCAGGAACTTGGAGCAGTTGGCCGCTATTGCGACGTCGCGTCCGAAGCCAGCGTCACCGTCTTCGCCGCCGAGATCATGGCGGATTTTCCGGCGCTCGACATGGTTATCAACGCCGCCGGCGGGGGCTATGAACGGACGCTCGGAATGTACCGCGTTTCCCGTGCGCTGATGCCCGCGCTCCGCAACGGCTGGTCGGGCAATGTCCTGCTCAACATCCCGCCATCGGCTTCGGATTCGGCCCAAGCCATCTTCCCCTACGCCAGCTCTCAGCAGGCATTTCAACGGCTTTGCTCGGCGCTCGCAGCGGAAACGCGAGGGTCATCGATTCGCGTTCTGATTGGCTGCTCGCAGGGTAAGAGGCTGTTTGAAGTCACGCCCGACAGCAACGCGCGATTTTGGTCGGATTCGGGCTATACGGCCGAACAGGAAGACGAGGACAACCGCGCTCTTGCCGCCGATATTGCGGCACTCGCCGATTGGAAGAGGGACGAAGGCTCCGCTCGCCGCGCCGGATAAACTTCCCGATCATGGCTCGCACGCTGGACGCAGGTGGCGCCAGTAACTATCTGGCGGGCAAATGAGGATCCGCCGATGAGCCAGTTCGACGAACATGACCGCAGCTTCGAGGCCAAGTTCGCTCAGGACGAGGAAATGCTGTTTCGCATCCTCGCTCGGCGTAACCGGCTGCTTGGCGAGTGGGCGGCACGGCTGATGGGCCTGTCGGAAGCCGAAGCCGAAGCTTATTCCAAGGACCTGGTGCGGGCCGATTTCGAAGGCGGCGGCGGCAAGGATGTCATCCTTAAGCTGCTCGGCGACCTCACCGCGGCCGGGGTGGAGATCGACGAAGAGCGCATCCGGGAGGCGATCAAGCAAAAGCTGGTCGAAGCCCGGCGCCAATTGATCGGATAGTAAAATGCCCATGGCCGCGCAGGAAATCGAGGCGCTGATCCTCGCAGCAATCCCCGACGCTAAGGTGGAGATCCGCGATCTCGCCGGCGATGGGGACCATTATGCCGCCAAAATCATCTCGCCGAGCTTCGCCGGGATGAACCGCGTTCGACAGCATCAGCTGGTGTACAGGGCGCTGGGCGGGCGTATGGGGGGTGAGCTTCATGCACTGCAGCTTGAGACAGCAGTGCCCAACGGAGAATCCAAATGAGTGACGCAAAGGAGCGTATCGACGCGCTGGTGAAGGGGAATGACATTGTGCTGTTCATGAAGGGCAGTGCGCTGTTCCCGCAGTGCGGCTTTTCCAGCAGGGCGGTGGCCATCCTCGATCATTTGGGCGTGCCGTACGAAACGGTCGACGTGCTTCAGGACCAGGAAGTCCGGCACGGCATCAAGGAATATTCCGATTGGCCGACGATCCCGCAACTCTATGTGAAAGGCGAGTTCGTCGGCGGTTCCGACATCATGATGGAGATGTTTGAAAGCGGAGAGCTGCAGCAACTGCTGAAAGCTGAGGCCTGAAAGATGCTGCGGCTCCCCTGAGGGCCAGGGGACCCCGGTCAGGAGAGCCGCCCCCGAAACGCATAAACAAACTTCAAAACTAAAAGGGGACGGCGAACGCGGGACCAGAAAACCGCTGTTGCCGTCCCCTTTATGTTGGCGTGGAACCAAGTGGACGCCATACCTTTTGCAACCGCCGTGCCAATTTGAACGAATGGCTTAAATCTAGGAAAAAGCACTCGGAGCCCGCACCGGGAAAACCCCAAGGCGTAAAAAATCCCGACGCTTGGACGCCCATAAGTCCGCGCGCCGACACGGCCATGTTTACAACTGTAATCGAATCGCTTACAGCTGTAGTCGAAAGGTGGCCCGATGGACCTCAGAATTAGCGATGCCGAGCTGGAAGTGATGGAGGCGCTATGGAGCGCGGGCCATCCGCTGACCGCCGCCGAAGCTGCTGACCGGATCGGCGCGACCCGCGGCTGGTCGCTTGCCACAGTCAAGACCATGCTTTCCCGCCTGGCCGTCAAGGGCGCGGTCAAGCATCGGGAGGATGGCCGCCGCTTCCTCTATTCGCCGACGATCAAGCGCGAAGCCTATGTCGGCCATGAATCCCGGCGGTTCGTCGAACGCTTGTTTGGCGG
>DASTVY010000385.1:0-6037 GCA_035758865.1 Sphingomicrobium sp.
GATGGATTTCGATGTTGGGATGGGCGGCGATGCGCGCCGTAACTTCGGCGGCGAAGCCCTCCCGGTCGACGGCTAGAGCTGACCCCGCTGGTACGCGGTGCTTGTCCGCGGCCGCCATGATCAGCGAATTCAGCGCCCGCATCTCCTGGTGGAGCAAGCCGACCGCATTGTTCTCGGCATCGTCCGAACGGAAGCTGTTGGAACAGACCATTTCCGCCAGCCGGTCCGTCTCATGCGCGGGCGTCCTGTCGCCGCCACCGCGCATTTCGCTCAGGCGGACCTTCAATCCGGAATTGGCTAGTTGCCAGGCTGCTTCAGATCCGGCCAGCCCGCCGCCGATAATATGGACGTCATGCGACATGGCGCTCACCTAGGCCTTCGCTTAAAAGGCGTCCATGCGCATGTTCACCATTGGCTATGAGGCAGCGACCATGGCCGAGTTCCTCGGCGCGTTGCAGCAGGCAGGAGTTGAGCGGGTCATTGACGTTCGGGCTGTTCCCAATTCGCGGCGGCCAGGTTTCTCCAAGACTCCGCTGAGGAACGCGCTGGCCGAGGCCGGGATCGACTATGTCCACCTGAAAGCGCTGGGGACGCCCGCAGATGGGCGGACTGCTGCGCGTGCGGGCCGACAGGATGATCTCAAACGGATCTATGCCGGCCAGCTGGAACTGCCGGAGGCCATCGTCGCGGCAGCGCAAATGCGCGAGCTAGCTGCCGAGAAACCCAGTGCCTTGTTGTGCTACGAGCGCGACCCCGCTCAATGCCACCGCAGCCTATTGCTCGCCGCGGTCGCCCGCGACGCCGCCGTCACCCATCTCTTTCCCTAAAAAGGGGCGGGGGCCTCGGCTTTCGTTTCGCCGACAATCAGAGCCTCGATGTCAGGGATCGGCCGTCCCGTCATTTCCTTCGGCAGTTCGCACACCAGGCGCCGCTCGGCTTCCTTGTGCAGTTTCTTGCGGATGAGACCCAGGGTCTTGGGCGGGGCAATTACGACCAGCTGCTCAAAATCATTCTGCAGCACGCGCTGGTTGACGGACTCGGCAGCTGTTTGCGCCCACCGATCTTCCTCCAGCTGGTGGAAATCCGTCTCGCCCAACGCCGGACGCCCGTAACCGAAACTTTGCTTCGACGATCCCGCGGCGTCGGTCTTGATTTCGCGATCGGGCGCGTCCTCGCGCTCGTCGAACGCTTCAGTGCGGAGATCTATCTGGTTCTCATCGCCGTGATTACGGAAGAAGAGAGTCTTGCGGCCGTCGGTGACCAGGACGAGGGCGTTGTTGGCGATCGGCATCAGGGTCTCCTTCGGTTAAAAATCTCCCCGAACCAACGCGCCCCCGGACGCCCTCGTTCCCCTATTGGCCGTCGTCGGGACCGGCAGCCAGGTCTTCTGACGTATCGCCGCCACTTTCCGGCGCGATCTCGTCGCCGCCGTCCAGCTCGACCTCTTCTTCCTCGCTCTCATCGATCTTGGCGACCGAAACGACCTTCTCCTGATCCGCGACGTTGAAGATAGTTACGCCCTGGGTGTTCCGGCCTGCAATCCGGATATCCCCGACGGTGGTGCGGATCATCTTGCCCTGATCGGTGACCAGCATCAGCTGCGCGCCCGGCTTGACCGGGAAGCTGGCGACCACGCCGCCGTTCCGTTCGGACGTGACAATGTTGATGATGCCCTGGCCGCCGCGATTTGTGCGGCGATACTCATAGGTCGACGAACGCTTGCCATAGCCATTCTCGGTTACGGTCAGCAGGAACTGCTCGCCTTCGACGAGAGCGGCATAGCGGTCCGACGGAAGGGTGCATTCCTCATCCTTTTCACGCCAGGCGGGGCAGCGGAGATAGGCCTCGCGCTCTTCCTGCGTAGTTCCGACGCGGCGCAGGATCGACATGGAAATGACCTGGTCATCGTTGACCAGCCGAACGCCGCGCACGCCCATCGACGCGCGACTCTGGAATTCGCGCACATCGGTCGACTTGAAGCGGATCGCCTTGCCGTTGCGGGTCGCGAGCAGCACATCGTCGTCTTCGGTCAGCAGTTCGACGCCGATGATCCGGTCGAGGCTGTCTTCCTCTTCCTCGCCTTCCTCCGACGTGCCGAACTTCATCGCGATCTTGCCGGCGGTCGGAATGTTGGTGAAGGCGTCCATCGAATTGCGCCGCACCGTGCCCTTGGCGGTGGCAAACATGATGTGCAGCCCGCCCCATTCTGCCTCATCCTGAGGCAGTGGCAGGACCGTGGTGATGGATTCCCCCTCGGCCAGCGGCAAAAGGTTAACCATCGGCCGGCCCTTGGCGGTCGGACCACCCTCGGGCAGGCGCCACACCTTCATCCGATAGACCCGGCCAATATTGGAGAAAAACAGTACCGGATTGTGGGTCGAGGTGACGAAAAGCTCAGTGACGATATCCTCGTCCTTGGTGCTCATGCCCGAGCGACCCTTGCCGCCGCGCTTCTGCTCGCGGAACAGGGCTAGAGGCGTGCGCTTGATATAGCCGGTCATGGTCACGGTCACGACCATGTCCTCGACCTCGATCAGGTCCTCGTCCTCCAGGCCGTCGAAGGCGGCGGTGATCTCGGCCACGCGCGGGGTCGCGAACTCGGCCTCAACCTCGTCGAACTCCTCACGCATGACCTCATAGAGGCGGGCCCGGTTGCCCAGGATTTCAAGGAGCTCGCCGATCGACTTGGCAAGCTCTTCCAGCTCGCCGCCAATCTCGTCCCGGCCAAGTGCGGTCAAGCGGTGGAGGCGGAGCTCGAGGATTGCCTTCACCTGAGCCTCGGACAATCGGTAGGTTTCACCCCTGGCTTGCGGCTCGACCGCCTCCACCAGCGCGATGTAACTGCGGATTTGATCGCCTGGCCATTCGCGCGCCTGCAGCTTTTCGCGGGCTTCGGCAGGGCTGGCCGAGCCGCGGATCAGCTTGACGACTTCGTCAAGGTTGGTGACGGCGACTACCAGGCCGAGCAGGATATGGGCCCGTTCGCGCGCCTTCAGCAGCTCATATTTCGAGCGCCGGGTGATGACTTCTTCGCGGAACTTGACGAAGCTCTCGATGATGTCGCGTAGTGCCAGCGTCTCGGGCCGGCCGCCGCGGATCGCCAGCATGTTGGCCGGGAAGCTCGACTGGGCAGGTGTGTGCCGCCACAGCTGGTTCAGCACAACGTCTGGCGTTGCATCGCGCTTGAGGTCGATGACGATTCGAACGCCTTCGCGGTTGGACTCGTCGCGGATGTCCGAAACGCCCTCGATCCGCTTGTCCTTGGCGGCCTCGGCGATCTTTTCGACCAGGCCGGACTTGCCAACCTGGTAAGGGATGGCGGTAAGCACGATCGACCGCCGGTCGCCGCGGCCTTCTTCGACATGCGCCCGGCTGCGCATCAGGATCGATCCGCGGCCGGTGGTGTAGGCCGCGCGAATGCCCGCAGTACCCAGGATCAGCGGCGCGGTCGGAAAATCAGGGCCTTTGACATGCTCCATCAGCCCTTCCGAGCTGATTGCCGGATCGTCCATATAGGCGCGGCAGGCGTTGAGCACTTCGCCGAGATTGTGCGGCGGGATGTTGGTGGCCATGCCGACCGCGATTCCTCCGGCGCCGTTGACCAGCAGGTTGGGGAATCGCGCCGGAAGCACCTGCGGCTCGCGTTCGCTGGCGTCATAATTGGGCTGGAAGTCGACCGTGTCCTTGTCGATATCGCCCAGCAGGAAGTTCGACACCTTGGCGAGCCGAGCCTCGGTGTAACGCATGGCGGCTGGCGGATCGGGGTCCATCGAGCCGAAGTTGCCCTGGCCGTCGATCAGCGGGACGCGCAGTGACCAGCTCTGCACCATTCGGGCCAGCGCGTCGTAGATCGCGCTGTCGCCGTGCGGGTGATATTTACCCATGACGTCACCGACGATGCGGCTCGACTTGCGGTATGGCCGCCCGGCGACATAGCCCGCCTCCTGGCAGGCATGGAGGATCCGGCGGTGAACCGGCTTCAGGCCGTCGCGCACGTCCGGCAGCGCGCGGCTGACGATCACCGACATGGCATAGTCGAGGTAGCTGGTCTTCATCTCCTCGACGATGGAGATGGGGGCAATGTCGCCGCCCGGAGGGGTGGTCTGTTCGTCGGCCGGAGGCTGGGTCGCCAAGGGAATTCCTGTCGTTGCTATTCTGGTTGGGCATGGGGGAATCGCCCGCCGAGCAGCGGGAAATGCCCCCTTTGCATTCCTGCTAGCGGATGGCGTGTCGCAGCGCCACCCCGCGTACGCGCGTTACGCGCACGCGCGCGGAGATTCCGGCGGTTCAAACAGGGTTCAGCCCGCAACGGTCATTGGCGCTTTTCGTAACCGGGGTTCAAGTCTATGGGGCTGCCCGGTAATCAAAAATCATTCGCAGCCGACCTGCCCGAACGGGGGCGGTCGCTTCAGGAGACCGGAATGAAACTGACTGCAACTTCGATGGGCCTGGTGCTAGCCAGCCTGCTCGCCGCTTCACCGGCGTTTGCCCAATATGGATCGGCACCTGCGCCGAAGGCCGCAGAACCGCCTGAAGGCGAGGCCAAGGCCGCCGCCAAGCAGCCTCAGATCTCGAGCAGCGCGCGCAAGGAAATCGTTGCGCTTCAAGCGGCGGTGAATGCCAAGGACACGGCCACTATTCCGGCGGCCCTTGCCGCGGCCCAGGCCAAGGCAAAGAACAAGGACGATCAATTCGTGATCGCCCAGTTGCAATTGAAGGCCGCCGTCGACGCCAAGGACAATGCCGCAACTCTCGCGGGACTGCAGGCGGTCCTCAATTCCGGCTATCTGTCGCCGGCCGACACGCTGCCGCTCTACATGAACATCGGCCAGCTCAACTATAACGCCAAGAATTACGCACCGGCCGCTGCTGCTTTCGAACAGGTATTGAAAATCAATCCAAGCCATCTCGAAGCGATGGTGATGCTGGGTGAAGCTAAAAACGGCCAGGGTAACGCGGCCGAGGCGGTGGCGATGATCGAAAAGGCGATCGCCGCCAAGACCGCTGCCGGCCAAAAGGCCGACGAGAGTTGGTACAAGCGTTCGGTGGCCCTGGCTTTCAACGGCAAGCTGCCGAGTGCTCCGGAACTCAGCCGCAAGTGGGTGGCGGCATATCCCAGCCCCAAGACCTGGCGCGACACCATCCGCATCTATCAGACTTCGAGCCAGCTGGATGACAACGCGCTGATCGATACGATGCGCTTGGCCCAGGCGACCGGCGGGCTGGCCGGCGAGAATGACTATTTCCGCTTCGCCAATGCCTTGGTGACGAAGGGTTTCGCCGGCGAAGCCAAGTCCGTCCTGGAACAGGGCTTCGCGGCCAAGTCGATCGACAAGGCCAAGCCGACCTTCAACCAGCTCTATTCGTTGGCATCCACTAAGTCGCAGGGCGATCGCGCCTCGCTCGACGCCAGCGCCAAGACCGCGGCATCGGCCGCGGCGGCTCGCCAGGCAATGGTCACCGCCGAAGCATATTATGGTTATGGCGAATACCAGAAGGCGGCGGAGCTATTCCGTGCTGCGCTCGACAAGCAGGGCGTCGACAAGGATGTCGCCAACCTGCGGCTCGGAATGTCGCTCGCCCGTGCCGGTGACAAGGCCGGCGCGACCGCCGCGCTCAACGCGGTGGGTGGTAGCCAGGCGGACATTGCCAAGCTTTGGCTAACCTATGTGGCGACCCAGGCTTAAGCCTCGGAAACGCTTGAAAATTGGGGCGCCGGTTCGGAAGGGCCGGCGCCCTTTTTCTGTCCCAAATCGGGATGGTTAATGTTCACCCCCTGTCCCGCACCCGCGCGTACCCGCATTGCTCGGGACATGTCCGGCAGGGGATTTGAAAAGCGTGCGCTATGATGACCGGCTAAGGACGGTAATGACCCAACCGGTCGCGGATGCGCACGACCGGACCGTCCGTTGGCGGCAGCTGGTCGATCTTCTTTCTCGCCCCCATGACGAAATCGATCCGGCGCTGCTCGATGCCGCGCTGACCATGGTCCGCACCGGCATGAAATCCATCGCCCGGGCGATCCGCGCCGCCACTG
>DASTVY010000083.1:0-7088 GCA_035758865.1 Sphingomicrobium sp.
CTTGAGGAACGCCGCATGCGCCCGCTCGCAAGCCTTTGAAACTTCGGTCGACGTCGATTCCGCAACGCTGCCGATGACCTGGCCGTCGATGGGCGATCGGCTTTGCAGGTTTCCGCTGCCACTGACGCCCAACTGGGATAGCAAATCGCGAGTTTCTTCGGCTGGCGTCATCTCATCAAATTCCTGGCTTTGGCCATTGCTTCCACCCCGGCGTCGATCGTCTCGTCGCGCTTGGCGAAGCACAGCCGGATCAAGTGGCGCGGCGGGTTCTGTTCCGCGAAGGGCGAAAGCGGAACAACCGCCACCCCGGCTTCGGCGACCGCGTGATTAGCGAATGCTTCGTCGTCAAGCGCTATTCCCGACGCGGCGAGGTCGACGCACAGGAAATAGGTCGAGGCACTCGGCAGCACGGCAAAGCCCGCCGCTTCCAGGCCTGACGTCATCCGGTCGCGCGCCCTGGCGAAACGGTCGCGCATCGGCTGGAGCCAGTTATCGCCTTCATTCATTCCATAAGCCACCGCCGCCTGAAGGTTGGGCGCCGATGCAAAGGTCAGGAACTGGTGCGCACGGGCTGCCAGGGTCGCCAGCTCCGCCGACGCCGCCAGCCAGCCGATCTTCCAGCCGGTAAGCGAGAAGATCTTGCCCGCCGACCCGCATTTCAGCGTGCGCTCGGCCATTCCCGGAAGAGTTGCGAGCGGAGTGAAACTCTGTCCGTCGAGCAGGATATGCTCCCACACCTCGTCGGAAATGACGATCAGCTGGTTGATCACCGCGAATTCGGCGATCGCCGCCAACTCCTCGCGGTCGAACAGCCGCCCGGTCGGATTGTGCGGATTGTTGAAGACGATCGCCTTTGTTTTTGGCGAGATCGCTGCCTCCAGCGCCGCGCGCTCGATCCGCCAGCCCGGCGGCTGCAGCGCGGCTTCTACCGGTAGCCCGCCTGCCCTGCGGATCAGGGGCTCATAGGCGTCATAGGCGGGGGTCAGGACGATGACCTCGTCGCCGGGTTCGACTGTGGCCAGGATCGATGCCGCCAGGGCTTCGGTCGCTCCCGATGTTACACAGATATTCTCGGGGCTTAGATCCATTCCTTGATGGCGCTTATAATGAGCTGCAACCGCCTCGCGCAGGGCCGGAAGACCGCGTGACGGAGCATATTGATTGGATCCTTCGACCACGGCCTTGGCCGCCGCTTCAAGGATCTCCGGCGGCCAGCCGAAATCGGGGAAGCCCTGCCCCAGGTTCACCGCGCCGTGCTTCGCGGCGGCAAGCGACATGCGCTCGAACACGCTGGTTTCCATTTGCTCGTAGAGCGGATTCATCAGGCCTCTTCGCGCTTGAGGATCGCCTCGATCTCGGGCTCGCCGTAGCCGAGCTCGGCGAGGATGGCTTCGCTGTCCTGACCCTCACGCCTTGGCGGATCGGGCCGATCGACAGTCGTTGCCGAATAACGTGGCGCGGGAGCGGGCTGGAACACGCCGTCCAGGTCGAGGAATGTCCGGCGTGCAAGGTTGTGAGGATGTACCGGCGCCTCCTCCATGTTGAGCACCGGCGCGACGCAGGCATCGGTGCCGGCGAAATGGACCGCCCAGGCGTCCCTCGTGCGGCTGGCGATCACGGTCGCGATTTCCTCGCGGCTCGCGCTTTGTGGAAGCGCCAGTCCTTTGAACAAAGCTTCGCGGAACTGCGGCTCGATCGCTCCAACGCTGAGGAATTTGCCGTCGAGGCAACGGTAGATGCCATAGGCTGGTTCGCCGCCGTCCAGCAGATTGGCCTCCCGCTCCTCGCGCCAGACGCCGGCCGCCTTCAAACCATAGGTCAGCGAACCGATCAGGGCCGCGCCATCGCTCATGGCGGCGTCGATCACCTGTCCCTGTCCGCCTTGTTGCACCGCGAGCAGCGCTGCGACCATTCCGAACGCAAGCATCATGCCGCCGCCCGCATAGTCGCCGAGATAATTGATCGGGACGACCGGACGCTCTTTCGGGCCAATCCCGTTCAGGAGGCCGGTCAGCGCGATGTAATTGACGTCATGCCCCGCCTCACTGGCTAGCGGTCCTGACTGCCCCCAGCCGGTGATCCGCCCATAGACCAGTTTCGGGTTGGCCTTCAGAAGCTCGTCCGGCCCAAGTCCGAGCCGCTCCATCACACCTGGCCGATATCCCTCGACCAGCCCGTCGGCGCTGCGAGCGAGCCGACTCACGACGTCACGGCATTCCTCTCGTTTCAGGTCGAGCGAGATGGATCGGCGGTTGCGAAGCAGTGGATCGTTGCGGACGCTGATCATTCCGGCGCGCTCGACCCGGATGACCTCGGCGCCATGGTCGGCCAGCATCATCGCCGCGAAGGGGCCGGGCCCGAGACCCGCCATCTCGACGATCTTCAGTCCGGAAAGCGGTCCAGCCATGGCACCACGCTAACGTCGGAAAGCCTACCCGCAAGCCTCCTATCGAAAATGCTGTCCTACCGGGGCCGGCAGCGGCTAGCGTCTGCGATAGCAATGGAACCGGTCAACGTCTTTCGATCGGCTTCGGTAAGTTCACAAAAATGGCGCCGACCTCCATGCAAATAGTGAAGTTAGGGGCAACCGCATGATCGAATCCGCCGACCGCTCGATTTTCACCGAAGACCATCACGCCTTTCGCGATACGGTGCGGCGGGTCCTTGCCGATGTGATCGAGCCCCGTCTCGACGATCATGAGCGCGATGGAATCGTCGAGCGCGATGCCTGGGAAAAGGTGGGCGCGGCCGGCCTGCTCTGCCCGCAGGTCCCCGAAGCCTATGGCGGCCCGGGTCTCGATTTCTCGTTCAACGCCATCGTCGGCGAAGAGATCAGCTACATGGGTTCGGCCGCCGGCTTCACGCTGCAGTCCGACATCGTCGCCGATTACATCGTCCATTACGGCTGCGAGGAGCAGAAGCAGCGCTATCTCCCCGGCATGGTTGCCGGGACCACCATCACTGCCATCGCCATGACCGAACCGGGCGCCGGCAGCGACCTTCAGGGCATGAAGACCATCGCCAGGCCGGACGGCAACGGCTGGAAGCTCAGCGGTTCCAAGACCTACATCACCAACGGCCAGGCCGCGGACCTCGTCATCGTCGCCGCGCGCACGACTGAGGAAGGCGGCGCCAAGGGGATTTCCCTATTCCTGGTCGAGGCGGGTGACGAAGGTTTCAGCCGCGGCCGCAACCTCGACAAGATCGGCCTCCACGGCAACGACACTTCGGAGCTGTTCTTCGACGAGGTCAAGCTGCCCGCCGACCGGCTTCTCGGCGCGGAGAACAGTGGCTTCGTCATGCTGATGCAGCAGCTCCCGCAGGAACGGCTGTCGATCGCGGTGCAGGCCCAGGCGAGCGCCCAGCGCGCTTTCGACGAAGCGGTCAATTTCACGTCGGACCGCAAGGCGTTCGGGAAGCGTGTAATCGAATTCCAGAACACGCGCTTCACCCTGGCGGACCTCAAGGCTCGGCTGCAGGTCGGCTGGGCGCACCTCGACTGGGCGATCGCCCGCCATGTCGCCGGCAAGCTGACTCCCGCCGAGGCCAGCGCCGCAAAGCTGTGGCACAGCGAGATGCAGTGGGACGCCTGCGATACCGCGCTGCAACTCCATGGCGGTGCAGGTTACATGAACGAATATCCGATCGCTCGCCTGTGGCGGGACGCCCGCGTGGCCCGAATTTACGGCGGGACGAGCGAAATCATGAAGGAGCTTATTGGAAGGAGCATCGGCTAGAGCGTATAGCCGACTCCATCGGGGGAACGGCCGCCCAGGCGAGACGTTCGAAGGTCGGCCATGCGCTTCGAAAGGAGGCCTTGAATGTCCATCGCACCCCAGCTTCGCCAGTTTCTCGATGAAAGCCAGGCGAACTATGACGTCGTCGAGCACCGCCCCACCAGGTCGGCGATGGAGACGGCCCGAAGCTGCGACATTCCCGCGGAGCGGCTAGCAAAGGCGGTCCTGCTCGATACCGCCGATGACGACCATCTGCTCGCCGTATTGCCGTCCGATCGCCGGGTCGAGCTGTCGGAGCTTCGCACCGAACTTGGCAGCAAACCCCGCCTCTCCAACGAAGCGGAGGTCGGCAAGCTATTCCGGGATTGTGAGCTTGGTTCGCTTCCGCCGGTCGGCTACGGCATCACGACGATCGTCGATGACTCGCTCGAACGGCAGCCGGACGTCTATTTCGAGGCCGGCGACCACAAGTCGCTAGTCCATATGGATGGCGCCGAATTTTCGCGGCTGACTCAGGATGCGCGGCACGGTCGCTTCAGCGAGCCTTGGGTTATCGACTAACAGCATGACCCGATACTTGGTGGGCCACGAATAATTGGTCCACTTTAAAAGCTGAAAGCGGTTTAAGTCCCTTGACCGCTAGATGGTTATTTAGGATTGGCGCGCAGCGCCACGAATCCGGGTTTCGGAAAATCAGCGACGCGTGGTGGGAGATCATCCTCCAAAAATTGTCGGCTGGCCGCTCGGAGGCCATTGAAAACTGGTGGCGAAAGTGATTGGCCCGAGCTAAGGACCGCGCGTGAATATGTTGTTGTTTCGACCTGATTTCAGTGAGTTGCGTGCGGAATCGAGAGCCAGCCGGCTGCTTCGCCGGATGAATCCGCTGTTCCTTGCAACTGTCGTACTTCCGACGCTTTTGGCCACGATCTACTTCGGGTTCCTGGCTTCCGACGTTTATATTTCGCAGTCCCAATTTGTGGTCCGCAGCCCGGACAAGCCGGCGGCATCGGGTCTTGGAATATTGTTGAAGAGCGTCGGATTCTCGAATGCCGGCGACGAGATCTTCATTACGCAGGATTACATTAAGTCCCGCGATGCCTTGCGGGCGCTGAATGAGCGTGGCCAGGTCGAAAGAGCATTTGGTAGCCCATCGGTATCGATTTTCGACCGCTACAATCCACTTGGCTGGAATCCAAGCTTCGAAGATCTCTACGACTATTATGGGAAAAAGGTCGGCGTCGAACATAATTCGACTTCGTCCATCACGACCCTGACGGTGAAAGCGTACCAGCCGCGCGACGCGCAGCGAATGAATGAACGGCTGCTTGAACAAGCGGAGGGCCTGGTCAATCGGCTGAACACCCGCGGCGAGGTCGACGTGCTTGGCTATGCCCAGCGTGAAGCGCGTGAAGCCGAGGTCGAGGCAAGGCGCGCTTCGCAGGCGCTCGCGGCATTTCGCAACACCCAGGGCCTCGTCGACCCGGAACGACAAGCCACCCTCCAATTGCAGCTGGTTTCAAAGCTGCAGGACGAAGTGATCGGCGCTCGCCTCCAGCTTCAGCAGCTCCAGGCGCTCGCCCCGGAAAACCCCCAGATTCCTCTGCTCCGCACCAGAATCGCGGGATTGTCCAGGCAGATCGATGCGGAGCTGGGCCGCGCTGCCGGTGGCAACCGCTCGCTATCGGCAAGCGCCGTTAGATATCAACGCCTGGCCCTCGATCGCGAATATGCCGACAAGCGCCTGGCCGCGGCGATGGCCTCCCTGCAGGAGGCCCGCAACGAGGCGCGCAGGAAACAGGCTTACGTCGAGCGGATCGTTGAGCCGAACTTGCCCGACGAAGCGCAGGAGCCGCGGCGGTTACGGGGGATTTTCGCGACGCTGATATTGGGGTTAATCGCCTACGGAATTCTCAGCATGCTGCTGGCTGGCATGCGAGAGCATCACGACTGATGGCGGCTATGGGCGAGGAAGCCCAGGGCCAGCAGTCGCTGGCCCGCTCGTGGGCGATTCAGCGGCGCGTGATCGGCGCATTACTGATGCGCGAGGTCTTGACGCGCTACGGCCGCCATAACATCGGATTTCTCTGGCTGTTCGTCGAGCCGATGTTGTTTACGCTGGGTATCACGGCGCTGTGGACCGCAACACAGGCAGCCCACGGCTCAAACTTGCCAATAACTGCCTTTGCAGTGACCGGCTATTCTTCGGTCCTGCTTTGGAGAAATATGCCAGGACGCTGTATCGGCGCCATTACCCCAAACTTATCATTGATGTATCACAGAAATGTCCGGGTCATAGATGTCTTTCTGTCGAGAATCACCTTAGAGGGTGCCGGAGCAACTACTTCCTTCGCAACGTTATCGATTTTTTTCTATTCAATAGGCTGGATGGAACCTCCCCAGGATTTGCTGGAGGTGGTCTTCGGGTGGTTCATGCTTGCTTGGTTCGGAGCATCACTCGCACTTCTTCTTGGTGCCGCTTCGGAGAGATATGAACTTGTAGATAAGCTATGGCATCCGGTCGCATATCTGCTTTTTCCATTGTCAGGGGCCGCGTATTCACTGGATGCGCTACCGACGAATGCACGTGAATTCTTGCTGTACCTTCCGATGGTTAGCGGTGTGGAGATCGTAAGAGAAGGCTATTTCGGAACGCAATACAATGCACACTATGACCTTCCATACATGGCATTATTTTGTGTTGTGCTAACCATCCTGGCGCTTGGAACTGAGCGCATCGTAAGTCGGCAGGTAATTCCTGAATGATTTCGCTACGACATGTTTCAAAGCAGTATAAGACTCTGCGCGGGACCATCTCCGTACTAAGAGACGTAAATCTCGACATCCTCTACGGAGACAAAGTCGGCATTCTGGGCCGTAACGGCGCAGGAAAATCAACGATGGTGCGACTTATCAGTGGCGCAGAGCGGCCCTCCAAAGGCTCGATTGCGCGACGAATGAGTGTATCATGGCCAATTGCGTTCGGGGGCGCGTTCCAGACGACGCTCACTGGAATGGATAATATAAGATTTATATGCAGAATTTACGACCGAGATGAACGCGAAGCCACCGAGTTTGTTCAGGACTTTTCGGAGCTGGGCCGCTTCATCAATGAGCCGGTCCGTACCTATTCCCAAGGCATGCGCGCTCGCCTCGCCTTTGCGCTGTCCATAATAGTCGATTTCGACTGTTTTCTAATTGATGAAATCATTGCGGTTGGTGACGCACGCTTTCACCAAAAATGCAATGATGAACTGTTCGACAAACGTGCAAGCAAGTCAAAAATCATTGTTTCACATAACGCTGATTTCATAAGGGAGACATGCGATCGAGCCGCAGTTCTTTCTGACGGTG
>DASTVY010000119.1:0-30470 GCA_035758865.1 Sphingomicrobium sp.
AATGGCGATCCCGGCATAGCGCGGGTCGCTGGCGAGATCGTACGGCCCGCCCGGCTCGAGCACCGGCGGCGGCACGTCGAAGCTGCGGCGCCACACCCTGACCTGGTCGTCGCCGTGCTTCGCCGCAGTCTCCGCCTTGTCGAGCCCGGTCAGCCCGCCGTAGTGCCGCTCGTTGAGCCGCCAGTCCTTGGTTTCGGGGATCCACAGCCGCCCGCACGCCTCGAGCGCAAGGTGCAGCGTCTTGATCGCGCGGGTCTGCAGCGAGGTGAACGCGACCGTCGGCAACAGGTCCTTGGCGGCGAGCAACTCGCCCGCCGCGGCCGCCTCGGCGACGCCTTTCTCGGTCAGGTCGACGTCCCACCAGCCGGTGAAGCGATTCTCGAGGTTCCACTGCGACTGGCCGTGGCGAAGCAGGACGAGCGTCGGCATCAGGCGTCGACCTTCTCCGCCGCTTTGGCCTTCTCCGACTTGGCCTTGGTCAGCTCCGGAAGGATGGAATAGAGCGCGTCGAGGCAGGATGCGGCGAGATATTTGGACCGCTCCGGCGACCAGCCATAGACATCGTCGGGCAGGTCGAAATTATCCTTGAACGGCATTTCCAGAGTCATCGACACGCAGCCGAAGCGCTCGGCCAGCTGGGTCGTCGACATCGACATATTGGCCTCGCCCGGCGCCGGGACCTCATAGCCCTGGCGAGTCTGGAAGTCGGGAGAGACCCGCTCCAGCGTGTCGCTGAACAGCTTGAACAATTGGCTCTGGCGCTCGGTTAGCGAGGGAATTCCTTCGAATCCGGCAAGGAAGTTGGCAGGGATCGCCTCGTCGCCATGGATGTCCATCGCGAAATCGGGCGGAGTCTCGTCCATCGCATTGCGGACGCACAGCACTTCCGGGCTCTTGTCGGCCGACGGGGCGTGCCATTCGCGGTTGAGGTTCACTCCGACCGCGTTGGTGCGCAGGTGCCCGCGGCGCGACCCGTCGGGGTTCATGTTGGGCACCACATGGAAGGTGCATGTCGACCGCAGCACGCGCGCGACCGGATCGTCCGGGTCGGTCAGCTTCTCGAGAGCTCCTTCCATCCACCATTCGGCCATCGTTTCGCCGGGATGCTGGCGGGCGTAGAGCCAGACGGTGAGCTCGCCCTCGCCCAGGGTCAGGCAGTCGATGTCCTGCCCGTCGATGCTCTTTCCGAGGCTCTTGTACTCGACGCCCGGAAGCGCGGCCACGGTCGACACCAAATCATGGTGCCGCTCCATCGAATAGGGGGCGAAATAGGCGACCCACACCAGGTCGGTCTCGGGCACGAAGCGGATCGTGAGGACACCGTCGGCGTAGCTGGTGCCCGAAATCCGGGTCCAGTCCTCCCGGTCCAGCGAGACGCAGGCCTTATAGTCCGGCCAGCCGTCGGGATAGGCGGAGCTACCGCAATTGACGATCCGGAGGGTCACCTCGCGGCCTCCGCCTCCCGCGAGCCGGAAGTGGAACCACTGGTGGAAATCGCTCAGATGATCCTTGACGATCTCGAGTTCGATCGTGTCGCCGCTCTGACCCACGACGCGGATATTGCCGGCGTCGAAGGCGCTCGAAATCGTGATGCTCATGGATATCCTTAAGATGCTTGGCGAGGAGATATGCGGGCGCCAATAATGCGATGCGCGCCAATCGGCAAATCCATAGAGATTGCGGCCGATGGCGGATCGCGGCACTGGCGCCGCGCAGCGGGCTCGACTAGCCCTGATCCCATAACCGACGGTTAACGAGGGAAGCCTGGAGTATCCGATGCGTTTTCTTGCCGCTGCCCTGCTTGTTGCCGCCGCAACTGCTTCCGCCCAAAATCCGCCGTCCGTCGAAAATGATATCGCGCAGCGTATCAGGGCGGATGTCGAGTTCCTGGCTTCCGACGCGCTGGAAGGGCGCGATACCGGGTCGAAAGGCTATGGGATTGCGGCCGAATATGTCGCGGCGCAGTTCCGCGCTACCGGGTTGGAGCCGGCGGGCGACAAGGGAGGATGGTTCCAGCAGGTGCCGTTCCGTCGCGCTTCCTATGACAAGCCGCCCACTTTGACTCTGACGATCGGGGGGAAGCAGGTTCCACTCGAACATGGTAGTGACGCGTCCGTCAGGCCCAGCGTCACGGAGAAGGCGCGTAACCTTTCCGCCGGCTTCGTTTTCGTCGGCTATGGCATCAAGGACGCCCGTCACGGCCTTGATGACTATCGCGGCCTCGATCTTAAGGGAAAGGTTGCGGTTGCCCTCCAGGGGACGCCTTCGGGGCTTCCCAGCGATGTCGAAGCGCACCTCAACAGCAGGAAGAGCTGGTTCGCGGCCGAATATGGGGCAATCGGCTTCCTCGAGGTCAGGCGCAATGATGGCCAGCGCGAGGACGGGGTTGGCCGTGGCGGCCGTCCGCTCATCGACTGGCTCGACGGTTCGGGCAAGGCGGGCAACACGCCGCCCGGCCTCCGGTTGCAGCTATCCCTGTCCAGCGACCTTGCCGCACGACTGTTCGAAGGGGCGCCGAAGTCGCTGTCCGCGGTTCGCCGCGAAGCCAAGGCCAACAGCCGGTCAAGCCCCCGCGGCTTCCCTCTACAGCCCGTCCTCGCGGTTCAGGCCGAGAGCAAATGGGAGGATTTCACCAGCCCGGAAGTGATCGGGATGCTTCCCGGGTCCGACCCAGCGCTTGCCGCCGAGCATGTGGTGTTGATGGCCCATCTCGACGGTCTCGGCATTCGCACCGCGGCCAAGCTCAATGAAGACGCCATCTACAATGGCGCGATCGACAATGCGGCGGGCGTCGCCACCATGCTCGAAGCAGCGCGCCTGTTTGCGGCGCAGCCGGTGCGGCCAAGGCGCTCGATCCTGTTCATCGCCAATACCGGTGAAGAGCGGGGACTGCTCGGTGCCGACTATTACGCCAATCATCCGACCGTGCCCGCGTCCGGAATCGTCGGCCTGGTCGACTTGGACATGCCGCTCCTGCTTTATCCGTTCACCGACGTGATTGCCTTTGGGGCGGATCATTCGACCATCGGCGCGGCGGTGAACGAGGCCGGAAAGTCGATGGGCCTCACGGTCAGCCCCGATCCCATGCCCCATGAAGCGCTGTTCACCCGCTCCGATCATTATATGTTCGTTCGGCGAGGGATCCCGGCGGTGCTGTTGATGACCGGCTACGCGAATGGCGGAAAGGCCCATTGGGATTCATTCCTCGCCAGGACCTACCATTCGCCGCAGGATGATTTGACTCAGGAGATCGATTGGAGTGCAGGCGCTCGCTATGCCCTGCTCAATTACCGCATCGCGCGATCGATGGCCGATGCCGCTCGGCGCCCGATGTGGTTGCAGGGCGATTATTTCGGCGACCTGTTCGATCCGCGCGGACCAAGGGCTGCTCGCCAATGAACCAGGCCGGGACTGACAAGATCCTCAATCAGGCGGCGGAGGCCATGGCGCGGCGCGACGCTGCAACCGCGCGGCGCCTTCTCGCTTCTCTCGGAGAGCAAGCCAACACCCCCGCCAGCCTTTTCCTGCTGGCCCAAGCCTGCCGGATGGACGGCGACGAACCGGCGGAAGCCGCGGCGATCGAGGGTCTGCTGGCGCTCCAGCCATTCCACGTCGGCGCTCTGCTGATGAAGGGGGCCGCGCTCAGCCGCGGCGGCGACGACGATAGTGCGATGGCGCCTTACCAGGCCGCGATTGCGGTCGCCCAGCAAGTCGGGCGCAGGGGGGAAAAACTGCCGCCGATGCTCGCCGCCGAAGTCGATCGAGCGGCGCAATGGATCGGCCGTCACATCATGGAGCGGACGGCGCGGATCGACCAGGCGCTGGCCGACGGCGGATTCGGCCCCGGGCAACGCAGTGAACGGATCGAAGAAGCTTTGGGAATCCTTCGCAGGGACCTGCCCATCCAGCTTCAGCAGCCGACCAGCTTCTATTTTCCCGGCCTGCCCCAGCGGGCCTTTTACGAGCGCGACGAGTTTGACTGGGTGCCGGCGCTGGAAGCCGAAACCGGCGCGATCAAGGCTGAGCTTGAGACCTTGCTCGCCGCCGAGGCAATGGAGTTCGAGCCCTATGTTGCGGCCGACGCCGATCGGTCGGCCGGGACCGCTCCGAACGCCCATCTGGCCGGAAGCGCGAACTGGAGCGCCTATCATTTGCTCAAGGGCGGAGAACCGGTCGAAGGCCATGCCGAACGATTTCCGGCTACGCTGGCGGCCCTAGAAAGGGCGCCGATGCCGAGGATCGCCGGCCGGTCGCCCATGGCGCTTTTCTCGCTGTTGAAACCGGGCGCGCACATTCGTCCCCATCACGGCCTGTTCAATTTCCGGCTGATTTGCCACTTGCCGCTGATCGTACCGCCGGAATGCACGCTGCGAGTCGGCAACCAGCAGCGAAGCTGGAGCGAAGGGCAGCTGCTGATATTCGATGATAGCATGGAGCATGAGGCCCGGAATCAGTCGGATCGCCAGCGCATCATCCTGTTGTTCGAAATATGGCGCCCGGAGATTGGGGAAGCGGATCGGGAAGCCCTGACCCTGTTGCTGGAAGCTGCGAACATCACCGCTGAGGATTGACTTGGGCCCCCGTTCACCATAGGGGAGCCGCCGGTTTTCCAACCTTCCAACAACCAAAATACGAAGGCAGGCGTTTTCGGCCATGAAGATTCGCAATTCCCTGAAGTCGCTGAAGTCGCGTCATCGCGATTGCCGGGTGATTCGCCGTCGCGGCCGTACCTACGTCATCAACAAGACGAACCGGCGCTTTAAGGCGAGGCAGGGCTAAGCCCAACACCCGCAATATTCGGCGCTTCAATGGCCTCCGCCCCTTGGGGTCGGGGGCTTTTTGCGTCGCTATGGGAAGATTGCGCCGGATTCGCGCGTTGTTGCCCCTGAATGCCGCTTTCAGCCGGCGTTAAGCTGGATTAGCCTAGTCATACGGCCAAGGAGTGAGTGACATGACTCGCACGTTGAAGATTGTCCTGGGGTTCGGCGCACTGGCGCTGGCCGCAACCGCGGCCTCGGCAGCTTATGCACAGGTGAGCGGCGACCAGGCCACGCCAAAGAATTTCAATTACGAAATCAAGGATGGGAAGCGCGTCCCGAAGGGTGAGAAGCAAGTCAATGCAGACGGCAGCTGGCGCGAGGAAATCCGCCAGGGCAAGTGCTTGACGGTCAAGGAAAAGTCGCCCGCGGGCGAATATAAGGAGACCCGCAAGTGCGATTGAGGCCGCGCGGCTAGCACGCTAGCCCGCACTATTGCCGGCCAGATTCTCCAGCCCGGTGCCGCCCTCGGTGCCGGGCTGAATTGTGCAGGCCGGTAGTCCGATTTTCACATTGTCGTCACACAGCCTGACCTGGACGCTGTCGTCTGCCCCGACGAACAGCGACCAGTGGCGATCGTCGCCGCAGGTCGCGGTCCACATGTCCATGTTGCGAAACCGTGTAACGTAACCCGTAGTAACGATCTGGGTGCAACGCAGTCCCTGGTCGGCGATGGCCCGTTTCAATGCGATTGCCCGGTCGAGATCGTTGAGGTCGAAAAGCTTCTGCTGGGCCTCGCTGCGCACCATGATGTCGTTTTGCAGCGGGGGCTCGGTCGACCCTCCGCCATCACACGCCCCCAGCAATGCCGCCGGGATCATCAGGGCTGCCAACCGTTTCATGAGTTCTCAGCCTCCTTTAAAGCGCAACGCGCCTGGTGCGCTTTAAGCTCCCGATCGGCGTCGCTGCAACATCGAGGCCACCGCCTGCGGGTTGGTGCCGTCGGTAATGGCGACGAAGATCGTGTCGTCCCCGGCCAGGGTTCCGGCGACTTCATCCATTCCGGCCGCGTCCAGCGCATTGGCGACAAGATTGGCCGAGCCGGGCGGGGTCTTCAGTACGATCATATTGCCTGCTGGAATGATCGCGTCGACCCATTCGGCTAGCAGCCGGTCGAGCTTGGCCGCCGCATGGCCCGCTTCCACCTGGTCGGGCATGACATAGCGGATCGATCCGTCGCGCTTCAACTTGACGGCGCCGAGCTCCAGCAGGTCGCGGCTCACCGTCGCCTGGGTGGCTGCAATGCCGGACATCGACAGCCTCGCCACCAGCTCTTCCTGGCTACCGACGCGGTGCTCGCGAAGCCAGTCGGCGATCAGCCGCTGGCGCTGGTGCTTGGTCATGGCCGGTCCTCCGCAGTCACCATGGTGCCGACGCCCTCGTCGGTGAAAAGTTCGACCAGGATCGCATGTTCAGTGCGGCCGTCGATCATGTGGGCGCTGCCAACCCCGCCTTCTACGGCCTCGGCGCAGGCAAGCAGTTTGGGGATCATGCCGCCGGTGACGCTTGCGTCCTCGATCCGGCCACGCGCCTCGGCGGCGGTCAGGCGATGGACCAGGCTGGCCGGGTCGGATGGGTCGTCCAGCAGCCCCGGCGTTCCGGTCAGATAGATGATCTTCTCCGCCCCCATCGCTACCGCAATGGCGCGCGCGGCGTCGTCAGCATTGACGTTGTATGGCTGCGCCGTGACGTCCGCGCCGACGGTCGACACGATCGGGATCAGGCCGTCGTCATGGAAATCGTGGAGCAGGGCGCCGCGAACCTTGACCACCCTCCCGACGTAACCCAGCCGTTCGTCGACCGGTTCGACTTCCAGCAGCCGGCCGTCTTCACCGGCGACGCCGATCGCCACCGGCTCGAGCGCGTTGATCGCTGCAACCAGGTCGCGGTTGGTCTTCCCGACCAGCACCATGCGAACGATGTCGAGCGCTTCGGCGTCGGTCACCCGAAGGCCTTCGACGCGCTTCACCTCTATTCCCGACTTGGCCATCTCCACGTCGATTTGCGGACCTCCGCCATGGACCAGCACGGGGCGGATCCCGACCGAATGGAGCAGCAATAGATCCTTGGCCAGGCTGCGCATCCGTGCCGGATCGGTCATCGGGATGCCGCCGACCTTCACCACGATCGTCTTCCCGGTGAACTGCCGGATGTAGGGCAGCGCCTCGATCAGGATGCGCGCGGTTTCGTTGGTCGTGATCATGACGTACCCGCATTTTCCTTGATGTAGCCGGGGCCGAGGTCGACTGAGACTGCTCGGCCGCAGCCGGTGCCAAGTCCCAGTTCGACGAGGATGTTGATCTCCTCGCCCGTCATATGTTCACGAACCGCCTCGGAATCGTGGGGGATCTCGACACCGGCTTCTGCCACCTTGATTCCGCCGTAGCTGACGGAGGAAAGCTCGGGCTCGAACTCGACCCCGCACGAGCCGGCTTCGGCCAGCAGACGGCCCCAATAGGCATCGCCTCCGTACCAGCTGCACTTGATCAGCTGGTTATTTCCGATGGAGCGGGCCACTTTTCTCGCCTCGGCATCGCTCGCTGCTCCGGTGACCCGGATCACGACAAGCTTGGTCATTCCTTCCGCGTCGCGCGCCATCTGCAGCATCAGCTCTTCGCAGACCTGTCGGACATCGTCCTCGAACTGGGCGAGGTCGGAGGGCCTGCCCTTTCGGCCGCTGGCGAACAGCATGACCGTATCGTTGGTCGAGGTTGCGCCGTCGGTGATCAGCGCGTTGAAGGTGGCGTCGGCGGCTCGGAACAGGATCGGCCTCAACTCCTCCGGCGACAGCTCGGCATCGGTGGTGAGGAACGCCAGCATGGTCGCCATGTTGGGCGCCAGCATCCCGCAGCCCTTGGCCATTCCGCCGATTGAATAGCCGTCGCAAACGACCGCAGCTTCCTTGGGGCGCGTGTCGGTGGTGAGGATGCCCTTCGCCGCATCGCGATGCCCGTCCCGGCTCAGCGTACGGCCGAGCTTGGGGATTGCGGTCAGGATCTTTCGCATTGGCAGCCGGAAGCCGATCAGCCCGGTCGAGCAAACCAGCATGTCGCGCGGATCGCAGCCGATGGTGTCCGCGGCGGCGGCGCACATCGCCTCGGCATCCGCACGGCCCTTGGCGCCGGTTCCGGCATTGGCGTTACCGCTGTTGACGATCACGCCGGCTGCCTGGCCTGCCGATACGTTGAGCCGCTCCAGGCTTGCCTCCACCGGCGGCGCCCGGAACTTGTTCTGGGTAAACACCGCGGCGGCCGGCACCGGCTTGCCGTCGTCCGTTGCAAGCAGGCTGACGTCCCTCCTGCTGCCGGTCTTGATTCCCGCATGAAGGCCGGAGGCGACAAAGCCTTCGGCGAGTGTAACGCTCACGGATAGACTCCCATGGTGGAAAGCCCGGCGCCCTCGTCGAGGCCGAGCATCAGATTGGCGCACTGGAGCATCTGTCCGGCTGCCCCCTTGCCGAGATTGTCGATCGCGGCCAACGCCACGACTGTCGCGGTGCGCTCGTCATACCGGGCGCTAAGAAATGCGGCGTTGGATCCGGTGGCCCATTTCGTCTCGGGCGAAGTCTCGCCGACGTGGACGAATGACTCTCCCGAATATGCCTCACGAACTATTGCCAGTGGGTCGCAGGGACCCGTGGCCCTTGCGTAGCAGGTGGCGAGGATACCGCGGCTCGCGGCCATCAGGTGCGGCGTGAACAGCACCTCCGCGCCTGTCGTCAGCTCCATTTCGGCCGTGTGACGATGATTGAGGAGGCCGTAGGCGCGGTAGTTGCCGCCGACCGAGCAGAAATGCGTTCCGGTATTGGCGGCGCGGCCTGCGCCGCTGACGCCCGAGGCCGCATCGACGATGATGCCCTGCTTCTCAACGATGCCGGCTTGGACAAGCGGCCTGAGCGCCAGGCTTGCTGCCGTTGGATAGCATCCCGGCGCGGCCACCAATTTCGATCCGCGGATTTCGTCGCGGAAGAATTCGGGCAGGCCATAGGTGAAGCTGGCCAAGAGATCCGGCCTGGCATGAGGTTCGCCGTACCAGCGCTCGAATTCCGCCCCGCTGTCCAGCCGGAAGTCGGCGCCAAGGTCGACGAACGGGATGCCCGGCGCGGTCAGCTCGTCGGCCAGCCGCTGAGTCTCTCCGTGCGGCAAGGCGGCGAGGATCAGGTCGCAGCCCTTGAGAAGCGCAGCATCCCACGAAGCGAACGCCATATCGGTATAGGCAAGAGCAAGGTGGGGATGGACTGCAGCGACCGGTTGTCCGGCATTGGACGCACCGAAAGCGATGCCGACCTCGATCGCCGGATGGTTGGCGATGAGGCGCATCAACTCGCCGCCGACATAGCCGGAGGCACCAAGGATCGCGGCGCGAATCATCCGCGCCATATGCAAATCAATGCATAAATATGCAACTACTCAGTCGCTATATTCGATTCTGACCTTCGATGCCGCCGCGACAGCCCGTTCTACCGCTTCGTCAGCGTCGCTTCCGCGTGCCAGCGCAACGCCCATTCTGCGGTTCTTGAGCGTATTGGGCTTGGCGAACAGGCGCACGTCGACCGGCTTGCCCGCCACTCCCAGCGCGAGTGCATCCGCCACTCCGTCGAAGCCGAAGCTATGTGCTTCCCGATCTGCCAGTATGACAGCCGAAGCAGACGGCCCGGCCAGTTCGATGGCGGGGATCGGCAGGCCCAATATGGCGCGCAGGTGAAGCTCGAACTCATTGGGGCTCTGGCCGATCAGCGTCACCATCCCGGTGTCGTGAGGGCGCGGGCTCAGTTCGGAGAAGATCGCCCGGTCCCCGGCAATGAAAAACTCGACCCCGAAGATGCCATGCCCGCCGAGCGCGGTGACGACCTTGGCGGACTGTTCCTGCGCCGATTTCAATAGGTTGGCGTCCATCGGCACGGGCTGCCAGCTCTCCCGATAGTCGCCGGATTCCTGGCGATGGCCGATCGGCGGGCAGAATAGGATTCCGTCCTTGGTCGAAACGGTGAGGAGCGTGATCTCATAGTCGAAGGCGATGAACTCCTCGACGATCACCCTGGGACGGTCGCCGCGCATGTTCGCCACTGCGTAATCGAATGCGTCACCCAATTCGACTTCGGTACGGGCAACACTCTGGCCCTTTCCGCTCGACGACATGACCGGCTTGACAACCGCGGGCAGGCCAATGGTCGAAGCCGCCGCGATCGCCTCGTGGCGCGTCTCGGCGAACAGATATCGCGACGTCGTGAGGCCCATGTCCTCCGCGGCGAAATCGCGGATGCCGTCGCGGTTCATGGTCAACTGAACCGCCTTCGCCGACGGGACAATGTGCCAGCCCTCGCGCTCCAGCTCGCCGAGCGTTGCCGTGTCGATCGCCTCGATCTCCGGCACAATAAAGTCCGGCCGATGTTTCTCGACTGCCGCTCGCAGGGCCGCTCCATCCAGCATTGGAAACACTTCGCGCTCGTCGGCCAGCTGCATTGCCGGCGCATTGTCGTAGCGGTCGCAGGCAATGACCCGGCAACCGAGCCGCTTGGCGGCGATGGTGAATTCGCGGCCCAGTTCACCGGATCCGAGCAGCATCAGTGTCGCTAAATACATGGCGGGGCCTTAGCGGGCTTGCGCGACAAAGGGGAGGCGGCAATGTTCCGTCGACCCAACGTTCGGAAAGGCCCGTCATGCGCCGGTTTGCCGCTCTTGCCCTGCTGCCCCTGGTTGTCGCCGCTCAGGCGCCGACGCCCGCCAAGCCCAAAACGCCCGGCGAAATCCTCGCCGAAGCCCCCAAGTCCGATTGGCGCGAAATCGCTGCGGACGACCTGCTTGTCGTCGAGCTCAAGGGTGGCAAAAAGGTGGTGATACAGTTGGCGCCGGAGTTTGCGCCGGTCCACGTCGCCAACATCAAGGCCCTGGCGAAGGCCGGTTACTGGCAGGGTGCTGCCGTTTACCGAGTGCATGACAATTATGTCGCCCAGTGGGGCAACAACGAGACCGAAAAATCCCTCCCCGCCGGGGTGGTCGCGCAACCTCCGGCCGAATATTACCGCAAGCTCGCAGGGCTGGACGTAACCCCGCTGGGCTCTCCGGATCCATATGAGCCACTGGTCGGATATGCGGGGGGCTGGCCGGTTGCGGTCGACACCAGCAATTCAACCGTCAACCTCGCACATTGCTATGGGAGCGTCGGCGTTGGCCGCGGCCTGTCGCCCGATACGGGCATGGGCGGCGAACTCTATGCGGTCATCGGCCATGGTCCAAGGGCACTGGATCGAGTGATCGCCAACGTCGGGAGAGTCGTCAGCGGCATCGAAAATCTCTCCAGCCTTCCGCGCGGAACGGAAGCGCTCGGTTTCTACAAGGAGCGCACGATGGACGTACCGATCGCCAGCATCCGACTGGCCTCAACGATGCCGGAGAGCGAGCGGCCGCGATTCGAATATCTCGATGAGAAAAGCCGCAGTTTCGCAGCATGGCTGAACGTCAAGAAAAACCGCCAGGACGAATTTTACATTCATCCTGCCGGCGGGGTAGATCTATGCAATGCAACCGTCCCGATAAGGACGGCCGGCTAACTGAATTCAGGCCGCATAAGCGGTGTCGTTCACTCGGTTGCGGTGCTGGATGATGACCGGCCGGTTGTGATGCCGCATGCTTGCCTCGGCCAGCGGTAACGCGGTCGAGCAAAAGGCGCATTCGGCTGACATGCGACCGATCAGCCACTGGGTCCGGCCGCATCCAGGGCAGTGATTCACTTCATGTTCCCGATAGACCACATGATAGCCGCGGACCGCCGGATCATGAGCCATGCCCAGATCGCTCAACGTCGAAATCGAAGTCATATGACGTTCCTTTCGGTGGCGATGAACGACCGAAACCGGGTCAGGTTGCATGGTTACGGATCCTATAACGATCTGAGTCCCTCCGCGGGACTGGCATTAAGTGCCGGAATTGCCGCAACAAATGCCGCCGCGACCGCTAGCAGGACCGCACCAGCCGGGATGAATGCAAGGCTCACCCAATCCGGACTGAAGGGGAATTCGAAGATCTGGACGACCACCAGGTTCGAAGCAATGATTCCTGCGAGAAAGGCCGCCAAGGAGACAGCCGAAGACAGGCCGAGAAATTCCACGAGCTGGCTCCTTGCCACCTCGCCTCGAGTTGCCCCCACAAGCCGGAGCAGGACGATTTCGCGCGATCGTTGGCGGCGGGTGGCGACGACCGAGCCTGCAAGGACGATCATGCCCATCACTATCGCAAAGCCGGTGGCGATTCGGACCGCGCCATCGATCGACTCAAGCAAGGTTTTTACCTCGGCGACCACGTCGGAGACACGAATGGCGCTGACCATCGGCAACTCCTGGGTAAGTCGGCGTTCGAGCGAGGCCGTCGAACGTCCTGCAGCCGGAGCGACAGTAGCCATCATGGTGTAGGGAGCCGCTTCAAGGGCGCCGGGCGCAAAGATGATGGCGAAATTGAAGCCAAAGCTTCGCCAGTCAATCTCTCGAAAAGAGGCAATTTTTGCCTCGATCGGCCTGCCCAGGATGGAAACGGTCAGCCTGTCGCCGACCTTGAGGCCGAGCGCCGTCGCAGCATCGACGTCGATGCTGACCAAAGGTGCCCCGTGATAGTCCTTCGGCCACCATTTGCCCGCGACAAGTCGGTTGGCCGGCGGCAGATCGCGGGAGAAAGTGAGTCCTCGATCGCCGCGTAGGATCCAGGCGCCCTCGGGGATGTCCTTCATTTCCGCGACACGCACGCCGTTCACTGCCGTCACTGGGCCGCGCAATGACGGGACCAGTCGCACCTCTGCCCCTGGAACCTCCCGGTTCGCCATCCGGCGGAACTGCGGCTCCTCGGCTCGAGGGATATCTACCAGGAACAGGGCCGGCGCGCGCTTGGGAATAGACGTGCCAATCTCGGCAAGGACGCTGGACGCGGTACCGGCCAATGTGATGAGCAACGTAAGGCCAAGACCAAGAGAGACGGCTAGCCTTCCTGTGGCGGCGCCCGGTCGATCCAATGCCGCGATGCCCAGTCGGGTAACCGGTCCGCCCAGATGCTTCGCTCCGCGGGCGACCCGCCGAACGAGAACTCCGATCACCGCAAACAGGCCGCACAACAGGGCAATCGAACCCACGCCCATCGCCGCGAACATTGGGTCACTGGCACTGCCGATCGCAATCGCGGCCGCCAATGCAAGCGCAGCGGCGGGAAGCAGGAAGGTGCGCCAACGAAGCGGCTCGCCATTGCCGACATCGCCGCGAAGGAGTCGAGCAGGGCGTGTCTCGCCGGCGTTGGCCACCATTCGCCAACTGGCGGCAAAGGTGATCAACACGCCGAAAAGCGCGGCCTCGCCAAGTGCCAGCCATTGCGGTCCGGTATCGGGAGTGACCGGCAGCAGCCCTTCGGTCAACTTGCCGATCAGCGCGGGTGCCGCCGCGCCGATGCCAAGCCCGACAAGGATGGCAGTTGCCGAAATCAGCCCGATCTCCGCCAGCAGCATGGTATCCACGGTCCGGCGGGTCGCGCCGACCAGCTTCAATATGGCGATCGACGGGCGGCGGGATGCAGCAAAAGCCGCCGCAGCGCTCGACATACCGAGACCGCCAATGGCCAGCGCCGACAGGGCGACCAGCAACAGCATCTGGCCAAGCCGGTCGATGAACCGGCGAGTACCTGCGCCTGCTTCCTCTCGGGCAACCGATCGCCATCCGCCCTCGGGGAATTTGCGCTGGAAGGCTTTCCCCGCGGATTCGGCATCCACATTATTTGGGAGGATGATGCGATATCCCGTGCTGCTGATGCTTCCCGGCTGAATCAAGCCACTCATGGACAGCCCTGCCTCGTCCATCAGCGAGGGTGGCGCCAACGCGAAGCCGGATGCGCCGGGTGCCTTGTTGATGATGCCCGATACCCGATAGGTCGCTCGGCCAACGCGGAGCCGGTCGCCTAATCGCAGCTCAAGGCGCTCTGCGATCTCACGTCCGATCGCGATCTCGGCGCCCGCCGGCCGTTTGCTACCGGCGGCCCAGTCGACCTTGCCGGCAAGCGGCCATGCCGAGTCCACGCCAGACAGTTCGGAAAGCAGGCTTCTGCCGCCATTGGTGACCAGCATTGCGCGGGTAACGATGCTCTTGGACGAAGGTCCCAGGGCCTCAATCGCCGCCTTCTCTTCGCTGTCCGCCGGGCGCTGCGCGACCGACAGCATCAAGTCCCCGCCCAAAAGTTGGCGGCCGTTATCGGCAATAGCCCGATCGACCGATGAGGCGAGGCTGGTCACCGATGCGAGGCCGGCGATGGCGACTGCCAGGCAGAGCCACAACAGGCCAAGTCCGCTAAGCCCGCCCCGCAGGTCCCGCAGGGCCAGTTTCAACGGCAATTTCATGCGCTCAATCGACCATCGGACATGTGCACAGTACGTGCCGCGCGCGCGGCAACTGCCGCATCATGGGTGATAACCAACAGGCCTGCGCCGGCGTGGCCAGCCCGTTCGAATAACAGGTCGATGATCGCGCTTCCGGTCTTGCTGTCGAGGTTTCCGGTCGGCTCATCGGCGAGCAGCAGTTCCGGCCGTGGAGCGGTGGCGCGCGCGATCGCAACGCGTTGCTGCTCGCCGCCTGACAGCTGGGCGGGATAATGAGTCAGTCGATGACCTAAACCCACTTGTTCCAGTTCGAAGGCCGCGCGACCGCGGGCGTCGTCGACACCCGCCAGTTCCAGTGGCACCGAGACATTCTCAAGGGCCGTCATGGTCGGAAGCAGGTGGAAAGCCTGAAGGATAATCCCCAGTGAGCGGCCACGAAGACGTGCCAGAGCGTCTTCGTTGAGATCGCAAATATCCTGACCCGCCAGCCGGACGTTACCTGCGTCGGCCCGCTCCAGGCCGGCGACGACCGCCATCAGCGAGCTTTTGCCCGAGCCTGAGGGACCCAGCACGGCGACGCTATCTCCGGCGTCCAGCCTCAGGCTTACGCCCTTCAGTATTTCGGTCCGGACTTCGCCCTCGCCCAAGGTCAGGCAGACGTCCTCAAGGTGGATTAGTGGTTCGCTCATGGGTGGAGTAGCTAGGGAGCTTGCGGCTGCGTAACAATGACCCCACTTTGTCCGCCATGATACGCCGGTCGATCACCGCAGCCCTTTTGTCGATCACTCTCGCCGGTGCGAGCCCGCCCACCGAGAGGCCGTTAATACTCGCGTTCGGCGACAGCCTGACTGCCGGCTACGGGCTCGACCAGGGATTGGGTTTTGCACCTCAACTCCAGGCAACGCTCCGTCGGCACGGAATTGCCGCAGCAGTCGTCGATGGCGGCGTTTCAGGAGATACGACCGAGGCGGGCAAGGCTCGGCTCGGCTGGACCCTCGACGGTCTTGAGCAAAAACCGGACCTCGTCGTCCTCGAACTTGGTGCAAACGACATGCTTCGCGGGCTGGATACCAAGCTGACCGAAGCAAATCTGGACGCAATACTGTCCGAGCTGGGTCGCCGCCGGATCCCAGTTCTGCTGACCGGGATGCGCGCCGCTCCCAATCTTGATCCCGCCTATATCGCCAGGTTCGAGGGGATCTATGGCACGCTGGCCCGGAAGCATGGCGCAGCTCTCTATCCATTCTTCCTGGAAGGAGTCGCTGCCCAAAAGGGCCTGGTCCAGGCCGACGGCCTTCATCCAACCTACCAGGGAGTGAAGCGGATCGTCACCGGCATTACGCCAACGGTCAAACGATCTCTGGGCCGGCCCTAAGCGTGCAATCCCTCAAGCGAGATGGGCTCGGCGAACTCGGCGCCCAGCTTGCGGCCCGCGACCCAGCGAACCAGCGCATTGGCCCGATCGCGACCGGGAAGAATCAACCAGATTCGGGTACCCACTTCGAAATCGCCGTCCGCTTCGGCCATGAATCCGGTTTCGGAAATGTTGAGGACCTTGGCCTCAAATCCTTCAGCGCCAAGTTCGCGAACGCGTGCGCCAAGATCGACCGGCTTGCGCGCCGTGCGCCTCCGGTCGTTAATGTCACGCGCCTCTTCGATCCGCGCCTTGATCATCCGAAAATTCATCTCCACCGGCGGCTACTCCAGCGGCCGGGAAAAATACACGCCCATCCGCCCGTCGCGCAGCCAACGCACCTGACCCGCAATCGTGCCGCGGTCAAGCAGTTGAAGAGAAACCATTTCCCCGATGTGGGCGGCGCCGGTGAAACGCACCATGGCGCCGGAATGCGAAAGGTTGACCAGGGAGACGATATGATTGCGACCCCTCAGCGACAGGATTGCGGTTTGCGATTCTGCCTCGAGCCGCTCTTCGGAGCGTTCATCGAACATGCGCTTGACCGTGCGCGGAATCATGTTGCCGTGTAGTTGGAACCGCGAAGTCATCGGCCCTTTCCTTTTACAAGCAGTCAATCGCCGCAAAGATTATGCTTCCCAACTGTTTAAGGATTGGTTCGCAACGGCGCGAACGGGCCTCACTGTGTCCCAGACGGCCTAGTGCGGTCGGTTCATCCTGTGTATGCCTTAGACTTGTAGAATTGGCGGCAAACGGCATCAAATGCCGGCCATTTGGATCGGGGGTTAGGGCAGGTGAGCAGGTTGCGTAGGGATCGGTTCGTGATGTTTGCGGCGACGGTCGCGTTGCCGCTTGGAACGGCTTTTGCTCAGTCGCCGGCGCCGGCCAATCCGACTGCGCCCCAGACCGAAGCGACGGCGGCGCAGCCGGCGGAAGATTTGGCGCCGCTTCCGCCTCCGCCACCTCCCATCTGGCGGATCGACCAGGCAGCAGCTTTGCTGACCTACATCCAGTGGATCGGCCGCGAGGGACTCAATCCTACCGACTACGACCCGGCCGGCCTTGAGCTGGCCATGCAGTCGAAGGACCCAATGGTCCTGGCGCAGGCCGCCACCGATCGATTCAATAAAGTCTCGTCGGATCTTGCGCTTGGTCATGTCCGCGGCGAGGCAAGGGGCGATTGGCACGTGGTCGACAATGACCTCGACGAAGGCCGCCAGCGCCTGTTGCTTGAGACGGCGTTGCGCGAAAACCGGATTGCCGATGCCCTGAACGGCCTGGCTCCCCTTCATCCCCAGTATGGCGCGCTCAAAAATGCGCTGTCAGTGGCGCCAAGGACTGATACCCAGAAAATCAACAAGATCCGGCTCAACATGGATCGCTGGCGCTGGCTGCCGCGCCAGCTCGGCCACAAATACATCATCGTCAACGTTCCAAGCTATTACGCGACGCTGGTCGAGAATGGTGTAACGCGCTGGAAAACGCGCGCGGTTGCCGGCGCAGTCAAGACACCCACGCCACAGCTCAATGCGACCGCGGTGGGCGTTATCCTGAACCCCTGGTGGGAAGTCCCTAAGAGCATTGCCGGCGAAGTCGCCGGGAAGCCGGGCTATGTCGCCGTCAAGGGCAAGGATGGCAAGGTGCAGCGTTGGCGTCAGCCGCCTGGACCTACAAATGCGCTTGGGCAGCTAAAGTTCGTCATGCCAAATGACCAGTCCATCTACCTGCACGACACCAACGCGAAGAGCCGTTTCAACAGCCAGATTCGCGCGGCCAGCCACGGCTGCATCCGCACCAAGGACGTGCTGGAGCTGGCAACTATGCTGCTGGGCGACGACAATGGTGAATGGGTGCCTGAGAAGATTCAGGAGACTTTGACGGCCAAGAAAACGGTCCAGGCAAACTTTGTGAAGCCTCTGCCGGTTTACATTGTCTATTTCAGCGTCGCGGCCAACACTGACGGATCGATCGTCAATTACGACGATATGTACAAGCGCGATGCCCATGTGATCGCAGCGCTGCTCGACGATGAGGGCAAGGCGCCAGGCAAGCCGGCGGAGAAGGTCGCCGTAAAATAACGTGCGCTGGATATGGAAGGGGCGGTCCCTTCGGGGCCGCCCCTTATTGTCTTGCCAGGCCTATTGTTAAACGAGCTTGTCGGCGAAGATCATTCGGCCTTCACCGAGCCGCTGCATGACGTGCCATTGGTCCTTGCGGCTGAAGGCGAAGCAACCCTGGCTACGGCCGAGTTTGCCATGGATTTCGACCATCTCCGGCTCAGCATACCAGGCATTGTGAATGACGATCGCCCGGGGTTCGGCATTATTATTGGTCCAGTCGAGCCCGCGGACCTTCATCGAGAGGCCATATTTGCCCTGATAGGTCTCCGCGGTCGTATAAGCGCCGTTAGACGTCGCCTCTGAGCCAAACTGGTTCGAGAAATGATCGAGGAAGCCGGTGTGGCCCCGATCCGAGCCGCTGCCGTGGGCGACACGGAAGCTTTCGACATGTCCGCTCGGCAGGTGAACGACATGGAAGCGCTCTTCGCTCGAACCTTTTTCGAAGTCGACTACGCCGATGAAATCACGATTGCGGATCCAGGTGCGCGAATCGAGCGCCGCCTTGGCCTTTGAGAACAAAGCCGGATTAATTCCGCCCGGTGCAGTGAAAGTCGTTGGCGCCGCAGGAACGGGCGTCAATGGATCGACCGGGGGAGTCGACGAAGGAAGAATGAATGGGGACAATATCTGGGAGCTTGCCGCGCCGGACAATAAAAGTCCCCCCGCACCGGCCGCACCAAGACGCAACATTTGCCTACGATTCAACGCTTTCTTCCCTCCGCTCTCCATCCAATCCTTATACGGATTAGAAGGTTAACCGCCGATAACCCTTTCTAGTCTTTCACAAGCTTCGTCCCGCGAGACTAACGGTTCGTCGCGCAATGCGGAACCTCTAGCGCCTTGAAAAGGAAGGGGACCGCTGCTAAGGGGCCGCCTCCGCACGCGCCATGCTGCGCGGGCGAGCAATATTTACTGCCCAGCGAAATCGAGGCCGGATGTCCTGGCTTTTGGTGCCGGGCACGCCCACGGTATCGGGCAGATCGAAGGAGGCAAGACGGCTTTTATGCAAATCATCGTTCGCGACAACAATGTCGACCAGGCGCTGCGCGCGCTCAAGAAGAAGCTGCAGCGTGAGGGCGTCTACCGCGAGATGAAGCTGCGCCGTCATTACGAGAAGCCTTCCGAGAAGCGTGCGCGCGAGCGGGCCGCTGCGATTCGTCGCGCCCGCAAGCTGGAGCGCAAGCGGATGGAGCGTGAAGGCGCCCGTTAAGGCCGCCGTAAAACGGGCTTCGGCCTTCTTTCCCCCTCAAGTCACGAGGGTTCGACATGTCGGTTTCCCAGGTCCCGCTACGTCCCGTCGCGAAAGGTACGCTGGTCAGGCTGTGGCTTGCCGTCGCCGCACTGATCGCGCTCGCTTATGCGATCGCTTATTTCGGGGCGGGCCAGTTCAAGAACGTCACCGTTGATACGGTGACTGCCGGAAGCGGGCCTTTAATCACCGAGATGGACGGGGTGATCATCGAATATACCGGCCGGACTGAGGACGGAACGGTGTTCGACACGACCGATGGACGTGGCCCTGCGCCTTTCCTGGTGATGCAGGTCGTCCCCGGTTTCCGCCAGGCGCTGACCAAAATGCAGCAGGGCGGCCGCTACAAGATCGTGATTCCGGGTCGTCTCGCCTACGGCCCGAACCCGCCGTCCGGAAGCCCGATCGGACCCAATGAGGACCTGAGCTTCGACGTGCATGTACTGCAGGTGGCGCCCAACGCAGCTCTGTCCGCGGGCGCGGGTCCGCAGGGCCAATAGAGCCTAAGCTTTCTTCTTTCGCCGAGTTGCCGCCTTCCGTGTCGTCGCTTTCGCAGGCATCGCCTGCACGGCGGACGGGCTCCCTTCGCTCAGCTTTTGCAACGTCACCTTCAGCGCCGCCAGCATTGGATCGGCCAGCAGCAGTCCGAGGATTCCGAACAGGGCGCCGAACAGCAGCTGCGCCGCCAGAACCAGTGCGGGGGCGAGATCCACGGTGCGGCGGGCGATGTACGGCACCACCAGATAGCCGTCGACATTCTGGACGAAGAAATAGACGAAGATCGCCCACAGCCCTTCGCCGGTGCCGGCCGAAAAGCCCACGGCGACCATCAAAACCCCGGAAATGATGGCGCCGATATTGGGAATAAAGGCGAGCATTCCCGTCAGCAGCCCAAGCAGAGCCGCCATCGGTACGCCGCCGACCGCAAGCATGAAAAAGGTGAAAACGCCTTCGAACATCATCCCGACGATTCTTCCGGCTAGCAGGCGGCGGAGGGTGAAACCCACCTTTTCACTGATTTCGTAGAAGCGGCTTCGCCTTTCGACCGGAAGCATCCAGGCGACGCCCCGGTCGTAAAGCCTCGGCTCGATGGCGATGAATATGCCGATGACCATGATCATGATAATCGAGGCCACCACACCGACGGCCGTACTGACTGCGGTCGTTAGCCGCCCAACGCCGCCCAGCAGCTGCTGGCTGAAGCTCTGCAGGCCGGCACCGTCCGACGGCATCAGTCCAAGCTCGACCAGGAAATTGAAGACGCGCTTCCCCTGCTCGCTGACCACGATGCGCAGCTCCTCGGCCTGCCCTGCGAGCGTTGTCCCGGCGAAATAGAAGACCCACCCCACGAACGCGAATCCGGCGAAGGTGACGATTGCCAGGCGCCAGCCTCGTCCGATCGGCAGAACGCGGCCCAGCAATCGCGTGCCGCCATCGAGCACGACTGCGAAGACCATGCCGCCGATGATCAGAAGCAGCGGCTGCGACAGCACAATGACTCCGACGATCGCCAGCGCCATGCCCAGCCAGACGGCGGCCTTTCTCGCTTCATCCCTCACGGATCGGGAATAAAGATCGGCTGGACCAGGCCGTTCGACCGGTGACGTCGGAGGCGGCTGGTCGGTCAGCATCGCCTATTCCTTCGGCGGCCGAAGCGACGTGCCGGCCCGACCCTCGCGGAATGAGGACAACCAGCTCATGGGATTGAGGCTCGTGGTGCCATCCAGGCTGAATGTGATGAATTCGGCCCGGCCCCCGATATTCTCCCACGGCACCGGCCCGCCGAGGCCCTGCTCCTCCAGGCTGAACCGGCTGTCTGCGCTATGGTCGCGATTGTCGCCCATCAGGAATAGATGGCCGGCTGGGACATGGACGGGCGGATAATCGTCGCCCTGACTTCGGCCGTCGTCGACCGTGTTATAGGTGACGCCGTTGGGCAGCGTTTCCCGGACGATCGGCAGGCGGCAGAAGGGGCCTTGCTCGGTCTCGACCCGGCGACCCCAGAATTGGTACATTCCGCAGGGGGAGTTGGAATCGATCGGGATCATCGCCGGGGCCCGGGGCTCTGCGCGGACCGGCTTGCCGTTGATGACGAGCCTGCCGTCGCGCACCTCGATCGTGTCGCCGGGAAGACCGATTACCCGCTTGATATAATCCTGGTTGCCGCCCGGTGGAGTGACGATCACGACGTCGCCGCGCTCCGGCAGCGAGCCGAGCACGCGCCCTTTCGAAAACGGAAGGGTAACGCTCCAGGGCTCGTGGGAGCCCATCAGTAGGTTGCGCACGATTGCCGCCGGATTGGGAATAGTCGGCGACACATATGACCAGCCAAAGGGATATTTGGTCACCACCAGCCGATCGCCCGTCAGCAGGTTCGGCATCATCGATTCAGACGGAATGTAGAAGGGTTTGGCGATGAAGCTGTGGAAAGCCAGCACAGCAAGCAGTACCCAGAACAGGCCCTTGATCTCGCGCCAGATCAGCTGGCCGCGGGTCTCTTGCTGGGAAACTTGCCGTTCGCCCGGCGCTGCTGAGGCAGCTGCAGGAACGGACTCGGGACGCTCGGACAATCAGGGCTCCATTTTGCGCGCATATAAGATGACGAAAGCCTGCGCCCAAGGGTGGTCGTCGGTCATCGTCAGGTGCACCTCGATGGCGTGGCCTGCCGGAGCCATGGCGTCAAGCCGCGCCTTTGCTCCGCCACTCAGCCGAAGGGTGGGCGCACCTGAGGGCGCGTTCACCACGCCGATGTCCTTCATATAGACGCCGCGCTTGAATCCCGTCCCGACCGCCTTGGAAAAAGCCTCCTTGGCGGCAAAGCGTTTTGCCAGGGTTCCAGCCATGGTGTGAGGACGGCGCGCCGCCTTGGCTCGTTCAATGTCCGTGAACACACGATTTAGGAAGCGATCGCCGAAGCGGTCGACCGAAGCCTGGATCCGCTCGATGTTACAAAGGTCGGAGCCGATGCCGACGATCATGACGACTCCCCCAAGCCGTCACCCCAGCGAATGCCGGGGTCCATGAATGCGCGGTGCGCCGGCGGCGCAGAAGCTCGATGACATAGATGCCAGCCTGCGCCGGCATGACGATTAAGGAGAATCACCGCGCCTGATCCATCAGCGCACGCATCTGGCGGACGCTGTCCTCAAGCCCAATGAAAATCGCTTCGCCCACCAGGAAATGACCGATATTGAGCTCCGCCAGCTGCGGGATGGCCGCGACCGGAATGACATTGTCGAAAGTCAGGCCATGACCGGCATGAGGTTCGATCCCGTTCTTGACAGCGAGGGCGGCGGCGTCGGCGATGCGTTTCAACTCAGCCGTCCGATCGTCACCGTCGACATGGGCATAGCGGCCGGTATGGAACTCAACCACCGGGGCGGCGAGGCGCATTGCCGCCTCGACCTGCTGCTCGCTGGGTTCGATGAACAGGGAAACACGGATGCCGGCGTCGGTCAGGCGCTCGACGAACGGGCGGAGCGCGTCACATTGCCCGGCAGCATCGAGCCCGCCCTCGGTCGTCCGCTCCTCGCGCCGCTCCGGGACGAGACAGGCGGCATGCGGGCGATGCGAAAGCGCAATTGCCAACATTTCCTCGGTGGCCGCCATCTCGAGGTTCAGCGGCAAGTCGATCTCGGCCATCAACCGATCGATGTCCTCGTCAGTGATGTGACGGCGATCCTCGCGCAGATGGGCAGTGATGCCGTCCGCTCCTGCTTTGGCGGCCGCCTGGGCGGCGCGCAGCGGATCGGGATGCGGCCCGCCCCGCGCGTTCCTTATGGTCGCGACATGGTCGATATTGACGCCAAGGCGGAGCCTGCCTGCCATCAGGCAGCGCGGCTCCCGGGCTTCACCGCCGGAATGGCCGCCAGCTCCTCAGGGAGGTTGTTGGCGTCATAGGTGGGTACATCGATCCGGATCAGCGGAATGAACGGAACGCCGAGGTCGGCGCTTCCAGCCGACCGGTCGACCAGCGCTGCTTCTGCGACAACCCTGCCGCCGGCTTCTTCGACCGCGGCGATGGCTTCCTTCGATGACAGGCCGGTGGTGACGACATCCTCGACCATCAACACTCGCTCGCCCGGCCGCAACGAAAATCCACGGCGAAGGTGGAACGTTCCTTCGGGCCGCTCGACGAACATCGCCGGCTTGCCCAGCGCCCGGCCCATTTCATGGCCGATGATCACGCCGCCCATCGCTGGAGACACCACCACGTCGATGGATTCGCGAACCTCAGCCGGCAGCTTCCGGGCCAGCGCAGTTGCGAGCCGCTCGGCCCTCGCGCCGTCCATCAACACTCGTGCGCACTGCAGATATCGGGGGCTTCGAAGCCCCGACGAGAGAATGAAATGGCCCTCGAGAAGCGCGTCCGCGGCGCGGAATTCAGCCAAAATCTCCTCGTCAGTCACGCCATGCCTCCTCGATTGCCGGGCCCGAAATAGGCTCGACGGGGCAGCCTCGCAACCGGCCGCGAAATGAAGGCCGAAGGACCGCTTGAGGCAGCGGAATGTCCCGCCTATAAGGCCGCCAATTTTGGACCTGCCGAGCACCGGCGGGCCTTCCCTTGCAACCGAATCAATCGGGGTGACGATGAAATTGATGGGATGGGCGATCGCCCTTGCGGCAGCCGCAATGACACCCGCCGCGGCCGGCGCGCAGACGCCTCCGGCTGCCAGGCCGCAGCCAGTCGCTGCGGCTCCGGCTCCGGCCGCTCCAGCTCCGGTGGCTGCTCCTGCCGATGCCGTCGCAGCCCCGGCCGCAGCGCCGGCTCCGGCGATCGACCATGTCGCACCCACCCCCGGTATTGGCCTTCCCGACGGCCGAATGGGCTTGCAGGACCAGGTGACCGAGGTCGGTCAGCAGGCGGCCAGCTTCCATAATAATTGGCTGCTCCTGATGTGTGCGGCGATCAGCGTCTTTGTCCTTGTCCTGCTTGTCTGGACCATTCTTCGCTATCGGCGCGGTGCCAATCCGACGCCGGCGCGGACCAGCCACAACACGATGATCGAAGTCATCTGGACCCTGGTCCCGGTGCTGATCCTAGTCGCCATCGCCATTCCGTCGATCCGGCTGATCCGCGCCCAGTACAGCCCGCCGCCCGCCGACCTGACGGTCAAGGTGATCGGGAACCAGTGGTACTGGACTTATCAATATCCGGACAACGGCGGGTTCGAAATCGTCTCGAACCTGCTGAAGGAACAGAAGGATGTTAAGGCCGGCGATCGCTATCGCACCGACGCCGACGGTCCGGCGCTGCTGGCGGTGGACGAGCGGCTGGTGATCCCTGCTGGAAAGGTGGTGAAGTTCATCGTCACCTCGAACGACGTCATCCACGCATTTGCGGTCCCGGCCTTCTGGACCAAGATCGACGCCAACCCCGGTCGCCTCAACGAGACCTGGGTCAAGGTCGATCGCCCGGGCGTCTATTTCGGCCAATGCAGCGAACTTTGCGGTGCGCGCCACGGCTATATGCCGATCGCGATCGAGGTCGTTCCAGAAGCGACCTTCAACGCCTGGCTGGCATCGAAGGGGGGAGCGCCGAAGGGCGCCGCACCAACCCCAGCTGAGGCCTCCGCCCCGGCGGAAGCAACCGCCGCAGCTGCCGCACCGGCCCCCGAGCCGGCAGCCGAAGAGCCGACGACCAACCAGCCCGCAGTGGCCCAGAACTAAATCCAAGCGGAAACGAGACAGATATGAGCACCAGTCCCGCCGACGCGCTTCCGCTGAAAGCCCATGAGGACGCGCATGCGCATCATGACGCGGACCACAAGCCGGGCTTCTTCGCCCGTTGGTTCATGTCGACCAACCATAAGGATATCGGCACTCTCTACCTGATCTTCGCGATCGTCGCGGGCATCATCGGCGGTGCGATTTCGGGCGTGATGCGCGCCGAACTTGCCGAGCCCGGCATCCAGATCCTGACCCAGGGCTGGCCGCTTGGCGCCGGAAGCGCCAACTTCGATGAAGCGCTGCACCATTGGAACGTGCTGATCACCGCCCACGGGCTGATCATGGTGTTCTTCATGGTCATGCCGGCGATGATCGGCGGCTTCGGCAATTGGTTCGTCCCGCTGATGATTGGTGCGCCGGACATGGCGTTCCCGCGGATGAACAACATCAGCTTCTGGCTGCTCCCGCCGGCATTCATCCTGCTTTTGGGTTCGTCATTCGTCAGCGGTGGTACCGGGCTCGGTGTCGGCACCGGCTGGACGGTCTACGCACCGCTTTCCACTTCCGGGTCGGCCGGGCCTGCGGTGGACATGGCGATCTTCTCGCTGCACCTTGCGGGCGCCAGCTCGATCCTTGGTGCGGTCAACTTCATCACCACCATCTTCAACATGCGTGCACCGGGCATGACCCTGCACCGCATGCCGCTGTTCGCCTGGTCGATCCTGGTGACGGCCTTCCTGCTGCTGCTCGCCTTGCCGGTCCTGGCCGGTGCGATCACCATGCTGCTCACCGACCGCAACTTCGGAACGACCTTCTTCGATGCAAGCGGCGGAGGCGATCCGGTGCTTTACCAGCACCTGTTCTGGTTCTTCGGCCATCCCGAAGTGTACATCATGATCCTTCCGGGCTTCGGCATGATCAGCCAGGTCATCGCGACCTTCAGCCGCAAGCCGGTGTTCGGCTATCTCGGCATGGCCTATGCCATGGTCGCCATCGGCGTGGTCGGCTTCGTCGTCTGGGCCCACCACATGTTCACCATCGGCATGGACGTGAACACCAAGATGTACTTCACCGCCGCGACGATGATCATCGCCGTCCCGACCGGCGTGAAGATCTTCTCCTGGATCGCGACCATGTGGGGCGGATCGATCAGCTTTGAGACGCCAATGCTGTGGGCGATCGGCTTCATCTTCCTGTTCACCGTCGGCGGCGTGACGGGTGTCGTCCTCGCCAACGGCGGCGTCGATAACTACATGCACGACACCTATTATGTCGTTGCGCATTTCCATTATGTGCTGAGCCTCGGAGCGGTCTTCGCCCTCTTTGCCGGCTGGTATTATTGGTTCGGCAAGATGACCGGCAAAATGTACAATGAGTTCCTCGGCAAGCTGCATTTCTTCGTCATGTTCATCGGCGTGAACCTGATCTTCTTCCCGCAGCATTTCCTCGGGCTCGACGGCATGCCGCGGCGCATTCCGGACTATTCGCCCGCTTTCGGGGAATGGAACAAGATCTCCACCATCGGCTATGAGGTGATGGCGGTCGGAATGCTGATCTTCTTCGTCAACATGATCTGGTCGCTGGCCGCCGGTAAGAAGGCGCCCGACAATTATTGGGGCGAAGGCGCGACGACGCTGGAGTGGACGCTATCCAGCCCGCCGCCGTTCCACCAGTTCGAAACACTTCCGAAGATCGACTAGCCATTCTTCTGAAAAAACGGGCCGGTCCTGTCAGTGCAGGGCCGGCCCATTTTGTTTTGAGATATGATGCGGATTAGACGGCAGTGCTGCGCAGCGTGCTGTTGATCACGTCGAGCATCGATGCCTCGATCGTGGAAACGCTGCTGCCGAGGCCCAGTACCTTCGCCAAGCCGCCACCCGATGCCGAAGCTACTTCGTGGCAAGCCTCGACGACCTTCTTGATCCGATCTTCCCTTTCGCCTTCGGGAAGGACAGCAAAGCTATATTTGATGACCTCCAGCCCGGCATCGAACACGGCGTCCGAGGGACGATTCTTGAGCCACTCCATCAATTGGCTTGCCACCGGCGAATTAAGCTCGATGCCGCGGGCCTGCGCCAGGCGAAGCACAGCTTCCACCTCCTGATCGCTGACCGATCCGTCCACCCACGCAACCTGGACCAGCGGCGTCAGGAACAGGGCCGGAGCGGTTTCGACCGTCAGCCCGAGCTTCCTGACCCGCTCGAGAAGCTCAGGATTTTCGACCTGTAGCTTTTCGCCCAGAGCCGCCGCGATCTGGTCGAGCGGGGCTCGTTCGCGAAGTGTTTCGATCAGCTTGGCGTCCTGCTGCCGAAAATAGGCTGCCTCGTTCGCATTGCCGCGCTCTTTGAAAAGTTCGTTTTCCATTATCTCGCCCGATCGTTCCGATAGTCATCGGCGATGCACGATATCCGCATTTTCACCGATGTGTATCAAAAGAATAGCCGCAGTCATGTGCCGCTGGCTAGCTGTCGCCCTTGGAATCCCTTTGACGCTCGCGGACGACGTCGCCGAGTTTGCGGCAATCCTCGGCAACGGCCTTGAGTGCCGCGGCGAATTTTCGCGACGCAACCATTCCTGCATAGCGATCAAGTTTTGAGGCATAGGCTTCAAAGCGACCCGCTGCGCCATGACGTGGTGGTCCATCGGCGGCTGGATCATGATCGCTGACAAGCTTGAGGCCGGGTCGAGAGCGAGCGGGTTGTAAGTCAGCGTGCCTAATTTCAGTATCGCTTGAGCGACTGAACATGATCGCTTGAGCGACATGATCCGTGATCAGCCGAATGGATTCGACCTCGTCCGGTGTCGGGCTGCGCGGCGTCAGGTGGTAGACCGCGAAGGTCCCGATCAATTCGCCGTCGGGATTGCGAATAGGCGTCGACCAACAGGCGCGAAGTCCGTGCGGCAATGCAAGATGACGGTAGTCTTCCCAGAGGGGGTCAGTGGCGATGTCGGTGACGTAAATCGCATGGCCGGTATAGGCGGCCGTGCCGCAGGATCCGGCGCTCGGACCGATTGCCGCCCCATGAATGGCTTCGCAATAGCTTGTTGGAAGGCTTGGAGCCGCCCCGTGCAGGATATGCTTGCCCCCCTCGTCGAGCAGGAGAATGGACGTGAATAATTCGGTTTCGGCCGATTGCTCGACGGCCAACAGATGCCTGTCCAGCACCGCTTCCAGGCTGTCGCCCGCGGCGAACTCAAGGGCGACCCGGCTTCGCCGGTCCCGAAGCGAGTCCTGGAGCTGATATGCAAAACCCATTCACGTCTCCCGTTGGCCCAAACTATAGCCCCGCCAGAAGGTTCAATATCGAGTATTTGCGCTAGGTATAACACCTTACCAACGGCCTCAGGTCCACCCCGATAATTCGGAAAGCAGGCCAGCAAGTGCTTGCCTTGCAGGACTTTCCTGTTGCCGCGGGACTCCCTATAGGGCGCGGCGTGACCAGCGTCCCCTCACAACAAGACCAGAGCCTGCCGGTCGATTGGCGCGACCTTCTCGCGTTGACCAAGCCGCGCGTGATGAGCCTGGTCGTTTTCACCGGCCTTTGCGGGCTGCTTGCGGCACCCGGTCCGGTCCATCCAGTCCTGGGGTTTACGGCGGTATTGTGCATTGCCCTGGGCGCAGGCGCAGCCGGCGCGCTCAACCAATGGTATGAAGCCGACCTCGACGCAAAGATGAAGCGAACCGCCAACCGTCCGCTGCCGGCGGGGCGCATGAGCCGTCAAACGGCGCTCCATTTCGGCGTGGGACTGGGCGTATTTTCGGTCATCCTGATGGACCTGGCGGCCAACCACCTCGCTGCTGCGGTGCTCGCTCTTTCAATCCTTTTTTACGTTCTGGTTTACACCGTTTGGCTTAAGCGGCGGACTGCCCAGAACATCGTCATCGGCGGAGCTGCCGGGGCTTTTCCACCGCTGATCGGATGGGCCGCGGTCACGGGCGATGTGACCATGCTTCCGGTGCTGCTGTTCGCGATCATCTTCCTGTGGACTCCGCCGCATTTCTGGGCGTTGTCGCTGTTCGTGCGAACCGACTATGCCAACGCCGGAGTACCGATGCTTCCGGTGGTGGCTGGGATCGAGAGCACTCGGCGGCATATATTGCTCTATACGTTGCCGATGATCGCCGCTGCGATCGCGCCTTGGGCGCTCGGACTGACCGGCTGGGTCTATGGTGCCGCCTCCATCTTACTGAACGCCACCTTCCTTGTGCTGGCCTTTGCCGTATTCAGAAACGAGGCGACCGAGCCCAAGGCCATGGGGCCCGAGAAGAAGCTGTTCGCATTTTCTATCCTTTACCTGTTTGGCCTATTCGCGGCCCTGGTCGTGGACCGATGGGTGATTGCATGACCCCGCGACCCGAGGACGAAATAATCCGCAAGCGTCAACGCGAGCGGTCTAGAGTGACGGCAATATTGCTTGGCCTGTTTGTCGTGCTGATGTTCGCCATCACCATCGCTAAGATGACGGTGAACCAGTGACCAGCCTCGCTCAGAAGAACCGTGTCGTCGGGATTCGAGCCGCGCTGTTCGGGCTGGCAATGCTCGGTCTCGCATTCGCTGCCGTGCCGCTCTATCGCATTTTCTGCCAGGTGACCGGGTTCGGCGGCACCACGATGAAGGCCGACGCCGCGCCAGGTGCAGTGGCAGGACAGATCGGCGTTCGGTTCGACGCCAATATCGATCCGCGCCTGCCCTGGAAGTTTGAGCCGGAGCTGGCGACGATCCGGATCCATCCGGGCGGTCGCACGACCATCTATTACAAGGCCACCAACTATACGGCCCGGCGGACGGTCGGAACCGCCACCTTCAACGTCTCGCCTGCCCAGGCAGGGCAATATTTCAGCAAGATCGAATGCTTCTGCTTCACCGAGCAGGTCCTCAAAGGGGGCGAGAGCGTCCGAATGCCGGTGGTCTTCTTCGTCGATCCCAAGCTGCGCGAAGATCCCGACACGCGCGACATCGACGAAATCACCTTAAGTTACACATTTTATCCGGTGGAAAATCCGGAAATCGCCCGCTAGAGGCCGCGTACGAGATTAGGAAAGCATCCATGGCCGCGACGAAGAATCACGATTATCATATCCTTCCACCCGATCAGTGGCCGCTGATCGGCTCCTTCTCCGCCCTGGCGCTGACCGGCGGCGGCGTGATGTGGATGCACGATAATCCCTACGGCAAATTCGTCTTCCTGCTGGGCCTGCTTGGCGTGCTGGTGACCATGTTCAGCTGGTGGGGCAACGTCATCCGCGAGGGCAAGGCGGGCGACCATACGCCGGTGGTTCAACTCCACCTCCGCTACGGAATGATCCTGTTCATCGCTTCGGAAGTGATGTTCTTCGTCGCCTGGTTCTGGGCATTCTTCTCCTCGGCGCTGTTCCCCGCACCGCTGGAAGTGGTGGAGGGGGCGGCAAACCTCGTCACCGACGGCAGCCTGGTCGCGCAGTGGCCGCCGAAGGGCATCGAGGTGCTCGATCCATTCGGCTTCCCGCTGTTGAACACCTTTATCCTGCTCTGCTCGGGCACGACGGTGACATGGGCGCATCACGCGCTGATCCATGGAGATCGTGAAGGGCTGAAGCGCGGCCTGCTGTGCACCATCCTACTTGGTGTGCTGTTCACCTCGATCCAGGCTTATGAATATGCGCAGGCTCCGTTCTCCTTCGCAGGCACCATTTACGGCGCCACCTTCTTCATGGCGACCGGGTTCCACGGCGCCCACGTCATCATCGGCACTATCTTCCTGACGGTCTGCCTGGTGCGGGCCCACAAGGGCGACTTTACGCCGAAGGCTCACTTCGGCTTTGAGGCAGCCGCCTGGTACTGGCATTTCGTCGACGTCGTGTGGCTGTTCCTGTTCGT
>DASTVY010000155.1:0-13373 GCA_035758865.1 Sphingomicrobium sp.
ACTTCACGTCTGCGCTCGAATTGCCAAGCGAATTTGCGTGACCGACGCGAGCGCCTCAACGTCACGCGCGTCGCGAAGTTAGACCAGGGAAACGAGGAAGCGATCCGGTCTTATAAAACACCCACGCAGCCGCCCCAAGGAAATAGCCCAAAATCAGAGACAGTGCCGCCCCGGTTTCAAACCACAGCGGCCCATCGGATCTGCCGGTAATGACGAGCCACGACGATTCCAGGACGATGAGGAAGCAGCCGGGAAGTATGTGGAGAAAAGGCCGAGATGGAACGATTGCGGCCGTGACCAACCCACCGATCACACCGGCCCACGGGACGACGAACGCCGCTATCGCCAGTTCCCTAGCATCGGAAGCCACCCAGCTGAGATCGCCGAATGGCAATCTGGCGACAATGGTCCCGATCACAAACAACGCATAGCCCAAGAGCATGCCGACGGCGCTCCGGCCAACGTTGGCTATGAGGGCTCGCATAATCTTGTTCGCCTCCACTTCCGCGCTCACGGGCGTCTATAGCACCGAACGCACATTCCGCGAATGTGAAGTTACCCGTGTTCAATTGGTCTAGTGTCCGCTTTCCACCCATTCCGGTCATCACCGCATTCGACCCAGAGCTGCCGTGAGCCGAGCGTCTGATTTCAACCGATTGGGGACGTTAGAGGAGCGTCGGGACGGTCAGGATGGGTCCGGGCCAGGAACAGGTTAGTCGGAGGTTTCTGCACGCAAAGGATCGGGATTGGCCAAGCGGCTAGCCTCGTCACTGTCGGGCTGGAACGGGTCAAGAAGACTGGCTACCGCCTCCCGCACGCCCTCACGATATCGAACCGAGCGTTCGTTTCGATCGTCGTGGTCGACCTGGAATCTATCGGCTTGAAACGCCTTTTCGCGAAGGATTGCCAGAGCGCTATCGTTCGCATTGTAAGCGTTGTGAAGAAGCATGCGAACGGCCCCGCGCAGTGCGGTGATCTCCGCTTGCAAGTCGATAATCCGGTTGGCGGTTTCGTCGTCCATGGTGCTGTAATAGAGGCAAAGGTTCGGCCCCGCCATCCGCTCTCACTGCCATTAGGAATTAGGAAGCAGAACGAAGAGCGGGCGCTTCCAGTCCCGTCAGGGTGAGGGTGAAAAGGATCAGCCCAGCTTCGTTCATTACGATCATACTAAATTCCGCTTCATCCCAAAAACTCTCAGCTTCCTCGCAGATCAGCTCGCCCGCATAACGAACGGCCCAGCACTTCGCAGCGGCGATGTTCGGAAGGTCCCTCTCCTGATCGTCTGGGTGGCCTTCGACGTGGAAGATGAAGCGCGCCATGCAAGGGCAGTTAACCGATACTTGGCAAGGCTGTTCCCGCGGGCTTCCGGAAGATTATTCCCCAACGTCCGCTTTCCACCCATAGCGGTCGTTAGCGTTACTTCTCGTAGCAGCCGGTCGAAATCTGCGTGAACTCAACGGCCAGAGGGCTAGGCTCCCACTGTCAGGAGGATCCGTCCATGCTTCGAATCGCCGCCGCCACCGCCGTTATTTTGGCCGCGACGTCCATGGCCTGCGCGGCGGAGGCGCCTCAGGGCGCCGTGCTCCTGATCGGCAACAAGGGCGAGGATACGGTGAGCTTCGTCGACCTTGGCACCGGCGCGGAATTGGGGCGGAGCCCGACCGGAAAGATGCCGCACGAGATCGCCATCTCGCCGGACGGCAAGCAGGCCGCGGTGGTCGCCTATGGCGACAAGACCATAGACCTGTTCGACGTCGCGACGCGGGCCAAGCTGAAGACCATCGACCTTTCGCCCAACGAAGGGCCGCACGGCATTGCCTGGTTGAAAGACGGGCGGATCGTGGTGACGACCGAACGCAGCCAGTCGATCGCGGTGGTCGATCCCGTGGCCGGCAAGGTGATCAGCAGCATCAAGACCGACCAGCAAGGAACCCACATGGTCGCAGTCACGGCAGACGGCACGACCGCCTACACCAGCAACATTCCGGCGGGGACGGTGACGGTTGTCGACCTTGAGCGGGGACGGAAGCTGCGCGACGTCACGGTTGGCGGCCGCCCGGAAGGGATCGCGCTAAGCCGGGACGAACTGGTGCTGTGGGTCGGCGACCTGGAAGGAAGCCGGGTGCAGGCCTTCGATACGGATACGTTCGATCGGCTCGCGGAAATCAAGACGGGCGGCGTTCCGATCCGTGTCGCGGCGAGCCCCGACGGACGGTGGATCGTCACCTCCAACCTTGGCGCCGGAGGACTGACGATTATCGATGCCGTATCGTGCACACATGTTCGCGACGTCCCGCTGTCGGCCGAGGAGAAAGCCGGCCAAGTGACGATCATCTTCTCGCCGGATGGCAGCCTAGTCTACGCCGCCGAAACAGGCTCGAATGTTGTTGCCGAAGTCGATTTGGCCAGCGGAAAGGTTCTACGCCGGCTTCCGGCGGGCAAAAATGGCGACGGGCTGGCTATTGCTGGCTGGCCCAAATGAAGCAGCGCTAGGCGTCGCTGGGCAATGGATGCGATGGCTCGTGCCGCCATCGCCGGTTTCAACCTCATGCCGAGCATTGAGCTGCTTGGTGAAGGTTTCGACCAGCCTCGAGCCGAGGCCCGTACCGCGGGTTCTGGCGTTACGCTTCATTCCAATCCCGTCGTCGGAAATCTCAAGCAGCAGCCCGCCCGTGGCGCGACGAAGCGAAACCCGGATTTCGCCCGTCCGGTCGTCGGGGAAGGCATGTTTCAGCGCATTGGTCATCAGCTCATTGACGAGGATCGACATGGCAATGGCTTCGTCGGCGCTGATCCGGACGTCGTCGAACTGGCATTCCACATTGACGCCAGGGCGCGAAAGTCCCTGTCTTAACTGGGAGCAGAGCTCCGAGAGATGTTGGGTTACGCGTACTTCTCCGAGGCTCTCGCTGCTGATCGCCAATTGCTGCGATGCAAGTGCGATGGCCTTGATCCTGTCGGCGACATGCTGAAGCGCTTCCTTGACCGGCGTATCAGCACGCTTTGCCTGAGCCAGGATCAGGGCGAGAACCGTCTGGTAATTATTATTGGTGCGATGATCGATTTCGGCCAGGGCCTGGTGAAGCAGGTCGACCTGCTCTTCGCGCCTCGACCAGGCGCGATCGACTTCGCGTTGGTAGAGAACGACGATAACCAGGATGAACAGCTGCGACAGGGTCGAAATGAAGAAGCTCTCGACATATTGCGTGCTGCGGGCTGCATAATTGGCCGGATCCACGATCACGTACCAGGCAAGAAGCTGTCCCAGTACCAGGGTCAGTAGGCCACTTCGCCACCCGGCCAGCACCGTCGCTCCGACCATGGCGACATAGACCAAGGCGAATGGGGCCCGGTCACCGATCACTGGCAAAAATGGAATTCGAACCAACGTCATCAGCGCCGCAACGCCGACGCCGACAGTGGTTTCAACCAACAACGGCGGCACACGGTCCGCCCATCGCTCGGGCAACCTCGAGCGCAATATTCTCTTCACGGCCGAACCCCTACACGCCCCCACGACAACATGGGTGGCGACCGCTGACCTCAAACATTCCACGATTGGGACGGAAGCGCAATAATTTCAATTAACTGCTCGATCCGAGGCCAAATTAACGGCCGAACTTGATTGTTACGCCATCGTCCGTACAACATTCTTCCGGGGTGGGGTTCTGCCGCGGCGAATGCGTGCGTTCGCCCGTTCGAGGATGAGTATTTGTCCGATCTGCTGAGCTTGTCCGAGGAGCGGCGTTTTCAGCTCCTGGTCAACGCAGTCACTGACTACGCAATTTACATGCTGGATCCGAAAGGCCGCATCGCGACCTGGAATCCCGGTGCGCAACGGTTCAAAGGCTATACCGCCGACGAGATCATCGGCGAGCATTTCTCGCGCTTCTTTACTCCGGAAGACGCGGCATCCGACCTTCCTGGCCGTGCGCTAAGGAAAGCGGCGCGCGAGGGCCGGTTCGAGGCGGAAGGATGGCGCGTCCGCAAGGATGGTGCGCGCTTCTGGGCCCATGTCGTGATCGATCCGATCCTCGACGATAAAGGGAAGCTGATCGGTTTCGCCAAGGTCACGCGCGACATCAGCGAACGGAAGAAAGATCAGGAGGAATTAGAATCGACGCGCGAGGCGCTTGCCCAGTCGCAGAAGCTGCAGGCGCTTGGAGAACTGACCGGCGGGATCGCGCACGACTTCAACAATTTGATGACGGTGATCGCGGGCTCCAGTGACTTCCTGCTGAAGAATCCCGATTTGCCGAAGGAGAAGCAGCGGCGCTACCTGAAGGCGATCTCGGAAACGACGGATCGTGCGACCAGTCTCACCAATCAACTTCTGGCCTTCAGCCGGCGCCATTCGATCAAACCAGTGGTTCTCGAACTCGGCGTAAGGCTCGACGCATTTTGCGAGATGATCGGCCGGATGCTCGGCTCCGGCATCGATGTGAAACTGGAGGTGGAGGCCCGGGATGCACGGGTAGAGGCGGATGTCACGCAGCTCGAGACGGCGCTGCTCAATGCGGCGCTCAATGCTCGTGATGCGATGCCCGCAGGGGGAAAGCTGACGATCACGCTGTCCGACCGGGAACTGGACGGGCGGCCGGGGCTGGCGATTTCGCTGACAGATACGGGCGAGGGAATTTCCGAGAGCTCGGTGCATCGCGTGTTCGAGCCCTTCTTCACCACCAAGGAAATCGGCAAGGGCACTGGGCTGGGCCTGTCGCAGATTCACGGCTTCGCGGAGCAAGCCGGCGGGCGAGCCGAAATCCGGTCGCGCCAAGGCGCGGGTACTACCTTGACGATTACGCTGCCGCGTACCGACAAGCCGCTCGACCACGGGAAGAAAGCGGAGGAAGCGGTGGATCTTCCAGACGGTCTCAAGGTCCTTCTGGTCGAAGACAATAGTAATGTGCGGGATTTTGCGGCCGAGCTGCTGGTCGATCTAAATTGCGAAGTCGTCACGGCGGAGAATGGTACGAAGGCCCTGGAGCTTGCCACGTCTCGAGAATTCGACCTGGTCTTTTCAGACGTGGTCATGCCGGCGATGACCGGCATCGAACTGGCGAAGCAGATCGCCGTCAAGCGACCAAAGCTGCCAGTGCTTCTGGCGACCGGGTTCAGCGAGCACCTAGCCGGTATCGGGCGCGCAAACTTCACCGTCGTCGCAAAGCCTTATGACGTCACCTCGCTCTCCAAGGCGATTTCCGAGCTGATGGCGGGCAAGCAGGCCGGCGAAGAGGCAGGGTCAGCTTCCGACTTGAGCGGCGCGGTCTGATCAGGCCAGCGAGCGCCGTCCTGCCTGCTGAAGCAGCACCCAGCCGAGCACGGCCAGATAGGGAATTCCAAAGGCGGTATTGACCCGTTGCCAGATGCCGACATTGGCCCTGGTAACCAGCCCACCGACGCCCATCATGATCGCAAACAAGATGAAGCTTGCGACGAAGATGAAGGCAAGGAATGTCTTGAGGCCGCCGAGCCCTTCGACCCTGCGCAATGCCAGCCAGGCGAACAGCGGCGTGAACTGGCCGACGATCGCGAGGCCGTAGGCTCCGTGTCGATCGTCAGGCATCGGATAAAGGCCAGCGACAATGATGGCGATACCCCACAGCGAGATGCTGACACCCGCCGCAATAGCCCAGCCGCGCTTGCCCGACAGTCGGGTCAGTACGTGGGCCAGGCCAATACCGCCAATCAATGCCGACAGGCCGCAAAGAATGGCATTGACGTTGAAGAACATCGGATTGGGCGAGGCCGCGGATCCCAGCTCGCTCGCATATTGGGTGACGTGGCTGTAGCCCGGCCACAGCAGCGAGCCACCAATCAGGCCGATGTAGTAAAAGACGGGGACCAGGACGAGTCCCCATAGAAGCGTTGTACGGTTCATCGCCATCCTACCCTTGATGCGAGACCCATTGGTCATTCCACTTGCTAAACGGATTTGGCCGTTGGACAAGTGCCGAGCCAGTTTACAGGAGGGGATACCAGCGTGGAGGAAGTTGCGACCAAACCGGGGGCGCCAGCTTGGTACTGGGCTACCGCCGTCGCTGCGCTGCTGTTTGAAGCGGCGGGCGCATTCCTGTTCGCCAACAGCCTGACGTTGGACCCAGCTACCCTCCCGCTCGACCAACGCGCAGTCTATGAGGCGACCCCGCAATGGATGACCATCGCCTGGGCGTTGGCGATCGGCGCGGGCCTATTGGGTGCAATCGGCCTAATCCTTCGCCGGCGCTTCGCAGAGCGGGCACTGCTGATCTCCCTGATTGCAGTGGCCGTGCAATTTTCCGGCATTTTCCTGGTCAAGCAGCTCCGCGAGCTTACTCCGGAGGAACAGTTGCTGATGCCGGTCGTGATCCTGATGCTCGCCTATGCCTTTTGGCAGGCCGCCAAACTGGCGCGTCGCAGGGACTGGCTAAGCTAGGAAAAGAACCGGGCGCGACAGGGGGCAAGCGCGCCCGGAAAGGGAGTCATTCAGCGAGGCTTCTTCGCGGCCTTTTTCTTGGACGTCTTGTCCTTGGTTTCCGCCTTGGTGTCGCTTTCAGCAGTCGCGTCAGTCGCCGCGGTCGCATCGGGCGCCAGCGGGTCCTTAGCGGCCGGAGTTGCCGGAGTTGCCGGGTCAGCCGGCGTTGCGGGAGTGTCGGTCGCGGGGTCTGCCGGAACCGCCGGCGTGGCCGGATCCGCAGGCGTGGCGGCGTTATCGGACGCCGGCGTATCCGTCGGCTGGGCGACCAGCACCGCGCTTGCGCTGAGCGCCAGCGAAGCCGCGGCAAAAGTCATCAACATGGTCGGCTTATTCATTAGATACTCCGTGGGGATGGGGACGGATCGGCACAGCCGGCCCGCCCAAGCGTTACGAAACAGCCCCGCGAAGTATCCCTTGTTGTCGGCAGGCTGTGGCAGCGACGGGGTTGGCTGTCCTGCCGAGGCGCTGCTAAAGCGCGCAAATGTCGACTTTCACCATCGATACCGCGACCAGCCGTGCAACGCCGACGCCTGTACCAGGCAAGCGCATGACAGTGCCCGCGATCCGCGGCCACAAGAAGGACGGTAAGACCGAGCAGCCGCTGGTTATGCTGACCGCCTACACAATGCGGATGGCACAGCTGCTCGATCCGCATTGCGAAATGCTGCTGGTCGGCGACAGCCTGGGACAAGTGATTTATGGTCTGCCTTCGACGGTGCCGGTGACCATGGAAATGATGTGCGCTCACGGCGCTGCGGTGGTGCGCGGCAGCTGGCACGCGCTGGTCGCGGTCGACATGCCGTTCGGAAGCTACGAAGGGTCGCCCGAAAAGGCGTTCGAAAGCGCGTCGCGGATCATGAAGGACACCGGCTGCGCGGCGGTCAAGCTGGAAGGCGGGGAGGCAATGGCACCGACCATCGACTTTCTCACCCACCGGGGCATTCCGGTGATCGGCCATGTCGGCCTCACGCCCCAAGCGGTCAATGTGCTTGGGGGTTATGGCGCGCGCGGCAAGAGTGCCGACGAAGCCAGGAAGATTCTGGCTGACGCCAAGGCAGTCGCCGATGCCGGAGCCTTTTGCATCGTCGTCGAAGGGGTGATGGAGCAAATCGCGGAGCAGGTGACGGCAGGGGTCGGCGTCCCGATCATCGGCATCGGCGCTTCACCCAAGTGCGACGGGCAGGTGTTGGTCACCGAAGACATGCTGGGCCTGTTCGAGCGCACGCCGCGGTTCGTGAAACGCTATGCCGACATGGCCGCCGAGATCGGCGAGGCGGTCGGCCGCTATGCCGAGGAAGTACGAAGCCGAGCCTTTCCGACCGGCGAACAGACCTACCGTCCCAAGGCTTGATCGATGCCCGGCGGCGACGCGCCCTATCATGCCCATATCTATTATTCGGACGAGGAGCGCCCGGCGGCAGAGACGCTGCGTGAAGAATTTCGCCGGCGCCGGGCCGCGGAGGGCCATCGGCGGGTAGAGTTTGTGGGCCAGTTGACCGAAAGCGGCGTCGGCCCGCACCCAATCCCGCAATATGAAATACATTTCCGGGAAACAGCCTTGCCCGGGGTGATCAAGGCCATCGAGGCCGCCGGCCTCAGGGCGCTGGTGCACCCGCTTACCGATGACGACCTGGCCGACCATACGGTGCTTGCCCACTGGATCGGCGAACCACTGGAGCTCGATGTGTCGGTGCTGGATCCGCCGGGCATGAACCAGGGCGTCGCGCGCTTCGGCAAGGCGGACTTTTGAACGAATTGCCGCGCTGGCGGCTCGGTTGATAACGGCCTGAAGCCAGTTCAACATCGGTTCATACGCCGGGGCCACTATGGCGTCCGATGCCGACTCTGCCCCAACTCAACGTTCAGCCGGGCGATACCGCGCACAGCGGATCGGCGAGTGGAGTATGCGAAATGCCAGTTCAGACGCGGCTCAAGCGGATCAATCGGTCGCTGGCCCAGGACATGGTGATCGGCCCGCAAAGCCAGCTTCCAGTGTTCCAGGGCCGGGAAGAGGAAAGCCTCGTTTGCCCCGGATGCGGCCAAGAAGTGACGAACGGTGTCTCGGCCCTGACCCTGCATGCGCTTTTCCAGCCGCCTGGCCGGCTGCTTTTCCACTGCAATTGCGATGCCTATGGGGAAGTCGACGGCATCGAATCCCTGTCCAGCAACTAGAAGATTTGAATTGCGCGCCGTGGCGCGACGGCGGGGCTTTGCCTTTCGCCGCGCTCGCGCTAGACGGAGCGCCGCCAGCTCTTGTTCATTCGGGGTGGGGAAGGAAACGGTTGGCGACCCCCACCAGTAATTTTTGAGGACCCCCTTGGCGCTTCCTAACGATCCGGCCGAAAGTTTCGTCCGCGAAGTCGATGAAAATCTCCGCCGCGACCAGCTGCGCGACTTGGCCAAGACCCATGGCAAGTGGATCATCGCCGCGATCATCCTGTTCCTTATCGGGATCGGGGGCTATTTGTACTGGCAGGATCGTCAGCGCCAGCAGGTGCAAGAACAGAGCGAAGCCCTGTCCGGTGCGATCGACAAGATCGGCGGCGGCAATGCCAAGGCTGCATCCGACGAGCTGGCGCCGCTGGCCAACGCTTCAAACGATGTTATCAGGGCTAGCGCCGAACTTGCGAGGGCTGCCATCGCGCTTCGCCAGAACGACCGTAAGACGGCCATCGACATCTACAAAAAGCTCGCCGCGGATGACGGCCTGCCCCAGCCTTATCGCGATTTGGCGACGGTGCGCGGGACAATGACCGAATATGACCAGCTGAAGCCCGACGAGATCATTGGGCGCCTGTCGCTGCTGGCCGAACCGGGCAAGCCCTTCTTCGGCACGGCCGGAGAGATGGTCGCGCTTGCGATGCTGGCGAAAGGCGACCGCAATGGCGCCGGCCAGATGTTCGCCCGCATCGCCGCCGACAAGCAAGTGCCCCAATCCATCCGCAGCCGCTCCGTCCAGTTCGCCGGCTCCCTTGGGGTCGATGCCACCGCAGCACTTCCGGCGGAGCCTGCCGCCAATCCTGCCCAGTAGGACAATCACTCATGCGTCACGTTTCCCGCGTTACCCTGCTCCTTATATCGGCCTCGCTGCTCGCGGGATGCGGCGGCGGGCTCGGCCTGTTCAAGAAGAAGGACAAGATCACCGTTCCGGGCGAGCGGACTCCCGTCCTGGTCAATGAGGCGGAGATCGAGATCGACCCGACGACTGCAACCGAGCCGATGACTCTTCCTGCGGCGGTGACGAACGACAGCTGGGCACAGTCGGGCGGCAATGCCAACAAGTCGATCGGGCACGTCAGCCTTGGCAACTCGCTTGGCGTCGCATGGACCGTTTCGATCGGGCGCGGCAGCGACAAGGACGGACGCCTGGGCGGCGGGCCGGTAGTCGCCAACGGCAAGGTCTTCACGATGGACACGACCGGCACCGTCCGCGCCTTCAGTACGGAAAACGGCGCCCAGCTGTGGTCCACCCGGTTCGGCGAGGTCGGCGACAATGCCGCTTCCATCTATGGCGGCGGCGTCGCTTTCGAAGCAGGCCGCGTCTATGCGACCAATGGCATCGGCTATGTCGCGGCGCTCGACGCCGAAACCGGCGCGCAGGTGTGGACGGTAAAGCCGGGCGGACCGCTGCGCGGCGAACCCTCGGTCGACGGCAGCGCCGTTTACGTGATGAGCCAGGACAACCAGATCTACTCGCTGAAGGCCGCCGACGGTTCATCCAATTGGTCGAACGCCGCCGCTCTGGAAATCGCCGGCGTATTCGGTTCCGCAGCACCGTCGATCGGCCAGGGAACCGTTGTGGCCGGCTTCTCGTCGGGCGAGCTCAACGCCTATCGTTACGAGAACGGCCGCCAGGTGTGGCAGGACGCCTTGGCCCGCACCACCATGTCGACCAGCGTCGCCTCGCTGTCCGATATCGACGCCGATCCCGTGATCGACAATGGCGTGGTCTATGCTATCGGCCAGGGCGGTCGGATGGTCGCGCTCGACCTTTTCTCCGGCCAGCGCATCTGGGAACTGAACTTCGCCGGAATCGCGACCCCCTGGGTTGCCGGCGACTGGGTCTTCGCGGTCAATGACAAGGCGCAGCTCATCGCCATAGCCCGCCGCACCGGCAAGATTCGCTGGATCAACCAACTGCCACGTTATCGCGACCAGAAGGACCGCAAGGGCCCGATCACCTATGTCGGTCCGATCCTGGCGGGAGAGCGGCTGATCGTCGCGGGTTCCAACGGAGCGCTAATCAACGTCAGCCCGATCGACGGCAGTTTCCAGAGCCAGGTCGATTTGGATGACGGAGTCAGCTTCCAGCCGGTAGTGGCCAACAATACGCTCTACCTGCTGACCGATAGCGGGCGGTTGATCGCCTACAGATAGGCGTCATTGCGAGGAGCGAAGCGACGCGGCAATCCATGCTGAACCGGAATGCTTCGCTTCGCTCGCATTGACGGGTAAGTTCGACTAGAGCCACCGTCATGTCCCTCCCCACTGTCGCAATCGTCGGCCGCCCCAATGTCGGCAAATCGACGCTGTTCAATCGGCTGGTCGGCAAGCGCGTAGCGCTGGTCGATGACCGGCCCGGCGTGACCCGCGACCGGCGGGAAGGTGAAGGACGGCTCCTCGACCTCCAATTCCGGGTGATGGATACGGCGGGGTTCGAGGACCAGGATCCTGCCAGCCTGCCCGGGCGAATGCGCTTCCAGACCGAGGCGGCAGTCCGCGAAGCCGACGTGGCCCTGTTCCTGATCGATGGTCGGGAAGGCCTGACGCCGCTGGATGAGGAAATTGCGCGTTGGCTGCGCGGCCATTCGACGCCGGTCGTGGTCGTTGCCAACAAGGCGGAAGGCCGGGCCGGCGAAGCGGGCCGGCTGGAAGCCTTTGCGCTGGGCCTGGGCGAACCGATCGCCATCAGCGCCGAGCATGGCGAGGGACTGGTCGACCTTTTCGAAGTGTTGAGGCCGCATGTCGAGCATGAGCATTATCCGACCGAGGCGGAAGAGGCCGAGGAAGGGTTGGGCCCACTCAAGCTAGCGATCGTCGGCCGTCCCAATGCCGGCAAATCGACGCTGGTCAACAAGATGCTGGGCGAGGAGCGGATGATCACTGGCCCGGAAGCCGGGATCACGCGCGACAGCATCAGCCTCGACTGGAAATGGAACGAAAGGGCCGTCCGGCTGGTCGACACGGCAGGCCTGAGGAAGCGCGCCAAGGTCGAGGACAAGCTGGAGAAGCTGTCGGCGTTCGACACCAAGCGCGCAATCGATCACGCCGAGGTGGTGGTGCTCCTCCTCGATGCCACGCGCGGGCTGGAATCGCAGGACCTGAGGATCGCCGACCAGGTCCTCGAGGAAGGCCGGGCGCTCGTCATCGCCCTCAACAAATGGGACGTTGCCGAGGACGCTTCAGCGCTGTTCAACGGGGTCAAGGCAGCGCTCGAGGAAGGGTTGAGCCAATTGAAGGGCGTGCCGGTGCTCACCGTTTCAGGAAAAACAGGCAAGGGCATCGACCAGCTGATGGGCGCGGCGTTCGAAGTTCGCGACAGCTGGTCCAGTCGCATCTCGACGGGCGAGCTCAACCGCTGGTTCGAGCGCGCGGTCGAGCAGAACCCGCCGCCAGCTCCCGGGGGCAAGCGCATCAAGCTCCGTTACATAACGCAAGTGAAGAGCCGGCCGCCGAGTTTCGTCGTGTTCGGGACGCGGGTCGACCAGCTGCCGACCAGCTATCAGCGCTACCTGCTGAACTCGATGCGGCGCGACCTCGATTTAGGTCCAGTTCCGTTGCGATTGACGATGCGGGCTCCAAAAAATCCGTTCGATCATAAGGGAAAATAACCGGTCCTTTACCCTTTTGTGGGTAGGCAAGGCCTGTGGAACCGCGCCTTGACCACGGGGCGCCGCGGAGATTGGAACCAGTGGAAGACGGCTCGGACATCATTGACTGGGTGCATTTCGAGAAGAGCCGGTCCGAACTTGGGCCGGGTTTTATCCGCATTCTGTCCTATTTCCGCGAAGACGGGGCGAAGAGCATTGCCGCCATCGAGCAGGCCATGCACGAGCAGAATACGGTCGCGCTGGTCATCCCCGCGCACACGCTGAAAGGCGAATCACGCCAGTTCGGCGCGGAACCGCTCGCAGCGGCGGCCGAGAAGATCGAGCAGACCGCGCGCTTCTGCATCGAGACTCACCGTTTTCCCGACGAGCTGGTTCCGGACGTGGTCGAGCTTCGCCGGCTGTGGAACCGGACCATCGAATTTTTCGACAAGGCGACCAACCCGCTTCAGAGCCGCGCGGGCGGCCCGGCAGGCTTCGGGCGCAAGGTCGCCAACCAAGGCTTCGGCCGGATCTAAGCGTACTTAGGCTGGTATTGGCCGCGGCCGATTCTTACGCATCGGCTGCAGCTTCCCTCGCGCGAGGCTTCGCCAAGCCCATTCCAGCGGTCCATAGTTAAAGCGCTCCAGCCATGGCTTCGACCAGAGGAGCATGAGGAGCCAGACTAAAGGCACCAGTAGCCACGCCTGCCAGCGCGAAACCGAGCCGTACAAGCCCAGTCCCCAACCATAAAAAACGAACGTCGCGATGATCGATGTACCGAGGTAGTTGGTGAAGGCGCAGCGGCCAGCGGCGGCGATGCGCTGGGCGAGCGGGCCCTGCCCGCGCGACAAGAGGATGATCAGCGCGGCATAGCCCAATGCCATGATGGTGATGAACGGCGTTGCCGCGACGATCAGGCCGCCGAAAATGCCGATGATGTAGAAGTTGGAAACGATATCGTAGGCAGCGACAGCGGCGCAGGCGGCGAGACCGATCGGAATGGCGAAGCCGGCGAGCCGGCGATAGGCGGAATCATTCCATTCCCCTGTGAGTAAACCGGATTTGAAGCCCGCCATGCCGATCAGCATTAGCCCGATCGTATCGGG
>DASTVY010000265.1:0-3639 GCA_035758865.1 Sphingomicrobium sp.
GTCGCTCGGGTTGCCGTCGCAGCGTCGCTGCTCGAAGCCGGGACGTCCGAGGCCAGCCCGCCGATACGTGAGGCGAGCTGGGCGTCTGACTTGTTCTGAGCAAGATCGGCCTTCGCTTGCGTCAGCGCGTGTCTCAAGGACGCGATCTTCTCCGGCGGAAGAGCCCGCGCTCGCTCGAGCTGGTCGAGATAGGCGAGGGCGACCACCGGATGGTCCGGCCAGGTCACGGCGAACTGCTGCTGCGGATTGAACTTCCCGCCATTGTTGGCGAGCGCGGCCGCGGCGATTTCGTTCTCGGTCAGATAGGCGCTGGGAGCGAGCGCCAGGACGTCCAGCCCGCGCGCGATCTCCGTCCCGTAGATACGGCCGTTATACCAGTAGGCCGACCAGAAGCCGGCAAGGACATTGTGCTCCTTGTCGACTGGACCGCGGTCGAAATAGGCGATCTCGACCGGCTTCGTTGAGTCCGTGAAGTCGATGATCGAGATGCCGCCCTGGTACCAGGCCTGGACGAAAATATCGCGGCCCGGGACCGGGATGATCGACCCGTTATGGGCGACGCAATTTTCCTGCTCCGTCTGCGGGGCGGGCAGCTTGTAGTGGCTGCGGAATCGAAGCTTGCCGTCGACGATGTCGTAGACCGCGTTCGCGCCCCATTCCCGCGGATCCTGCACTCGGCAGCGCGGTCGTGATCCGCCGCCCCATTCGTCCGTGAACAGGACCTTGGTGCCGTCATTGTTGAAGGTGGCCGAGTGCCAGTAGGCGAAGCCGGGGTCGAAAACCGCGTCGATCCGCTTCGGCTTCCGCGGGTCGGAGATATCGAAGATGATCCCGTTGCCCGAACAGGCGCCCGCAGCGAGATTGCGGCTGGGAAAGACGGTGATGTCATGGCACTGGTCCGTGCGCGCGGTTTCGTGCGTCGGATCTTCGTGATCGCCGCCGCGATAGAGGCCCGCGAGGTTGCCCGTAGCGGGATCCGCGAACACCGCAGGGCTGTCGATGATCCGTGCACGCGCCGGATTCGCGACCGGGATTTCGATCACGTCGATGCGGAACAATGCCGTGCGGGCGTCGCCGGCGACCTCGCCCACGCAGCCCTTGAGCTCCTGCTCCTTGCGGACCGAGGACGTGCCGGAGGCGTAAACGATGATCGACCCGTCCTTGCCCGGACCGGATACGACCGAATGGGTGTGCGATCCGCGGCAGGTCTGAACCTGTCCTACCTGAACGGGCAAAGCAGGGTTGCTGATGTCGAAGATGCGCAGCCCCCTGAAGCGCTCCGGGCTGATCGTGTCCTTCACGCCCTGACGGCCGCAGTCCACGCGACCCCGGTTCTGCTCGACGGACATGATCATCAGATTGCCGACGATCGACAGGTCGCCTTGTCCGCCGGGGCAGATGGTCGAGCTGAGAAGCTGCGGCGTTCCGCCGTCCATCAGCCGGTACAAGTTGAAGCCGTGGTAATTGCCGACGGCCAGCAGATTGCCGGAAAAGGCCATGTCGGTGTTGGCGAAGCTGAGCAGCGGGAAGCGCGGATCCTTCTCGTCGGCGGATTCCTCTTCCTCCGCCTTGGCGTTCTTCTTGGCCTTGTCGTCCTTCTTCGCCGACTTCTCGGGCGGTAGGCCCGCAGGATTGGCCGGGTCGAAGAAACCAGTCGGCATGGGGAGCGACGCGATCAGCTTCAGGTTGCTGATTGCCTGACCGGCATCCCTGAAACCGGGGGTGAGGCTCGACCGCCGATCCTCGGCGAGGGAAGGCACGAGCGCATTCATGCGCTTTATCTCGGCCTTCTGGTCGTTGATCACCTCGTTGACGAACTCGAAGAGGACCGGGTCGTATGCCGATCCCGGCCGGTCGAGCAGCTTCTTCGCCATTGTGACCGCGCCCTCGTGGTGGGCGATCATCCGTTCGAGGAACATGCGGTCGAACGCGAGGCCCTTCGCGGCGGCCATCGCCGTCATTTGGGCGGGCGTAGCCATTCCATGAATGCTGTGGTCCGCTGGAGCCGAGGCGGAATGCATCATGTGCGCCGCATGCGGATCGGCGCCGGGCTGGCCGCGCTCGCGAAGCCAGTTCCGCATGAATTTCATCTCGTCGGCCTGCGAGGCGTCAATGCGACGCGCGACGTTGATTACGTCCCGGCGGTTCGTCCGGTCCTTCACGAGAGCCGCCATGTCGATGGCCTGCTGGTGATGGGTGATCATGTCCTGCATGAACCGAACGTCGTCCGGCGAGTACCGCGTGTCTGCGATGCGTATCGCATCCTGGGAGTTGATCGGCCGGGTTGGCTGACCCGGTGCTCCGGGCTGAAGAATGGGCGCGGTCTGCGCCAGCGCCCCGCCTGCGACTACGCTGCCACAAAGGAGGAAAGAGCGCAGAACCAGTGAAATCGACGATTGCCGATGAGAATGCATGAAGGCCCCCTCAGATACTCGCGTGAGGCGGCTTAACACGGCAATTCGTCAATGGGGAACAGCGACTGGGCCGAAGCTGCCGAGGCCGCCCGTTACCTAAGGTGAGGGGCCGGATTTGACGCCCTAAGACGCCATCTTCAGAACGGTCTGCCACTCCTCGTCGCGCACGGGCGCCACTGATAGCCGGGACTGACGGATCAGCTCCATCTTCGCCAGCCTCGGTTCGGCCTTGATGTCCTTGATCGTGACGGGCCCGATCGCCCGGACGGGCTCGACGCGCACCGAGACCCAGTCGGCATCCCTGGGGTCGGGCTGAGCCTCGCGCGTTATGCGTATGATCCCGACGACAGCCTTGTCGGTCATGCTCGCGTAGAAGAAGGCCTCGTCACCCTTTTTCATCGCCTTGAGGTGGAGACGTGCGGCATTGTTGCGCACGCCGTCCCATTCCGTTCCACCGTCGCGGATCAGATCGTCCCAGCTGTAGCTGGAAGGTTCCGATTTCATAAGCCAGTAGGCCATGGATGCGCCCTATCGCGGTAGAGGGCACGGCGAAAGGCGACGATTTTCCTTCGACGAGTCGAACGTCTCTATCGGCAAGTTGAGAATTAACCAAAAAGTTCCGCAAGTTAACCCGCGGTCGGCTCGACTCGCCGACTGCGGGGTTGGGCCAACGGGTGCGGTCCCCTATCTGAAACCTAACGAACGAGAGCGGGTGAGCCAGCGCCGATAGCGCGGCTCCGGGGCAAGACGGACGACCAATTCCGTAATCGAATGAAGCGGCGCCAGAGAGCGCCCGGCAACGGTCGGCCGCCAGAACAAAGAGTCAGAATTGAAGAAGTTTGCGTTGGGCCGCGGCCTGTCCGTGGTTGCTGGGCTTTTTTTGATCGCCGCATCCAATCCTGCAACGGCAGCCCCGTTGCCGACTTCGGCGGGTGCGGTCGACGTAGCTGCGAAGCCGCTCGGTTTGCTTAAGCCGACGACGGCCGCGGTCGCAACCGTAAGCGGCAGCGTGATCCAGGCCACCCCGGCGGCCGCTGTCTCCGTGACCCTGGCTCCGGCGATTGCGAAGGAAGCCGCCTGGCTGCGGTCGGCCGGCTGGCCGCTTTATGCGCTGGTCGATCGTTACAGCACCGGTGCGCCGCTCGACCAGGAGGCGAACTGCATTGCTGTCGCGGTCTATCATGAGGCGCGCGGCGAGACCCTCGAGGGACAGCTTGCGGTTGCT
>DASTVY010000267.1:0-12215 GCA_035758865.1 Sphingomicrobium sp.
CCGAGCCGAAGCCGAACAGGGTCCAGCCGTCCTCGCGGACCTGAAGCTCGGTGAGGATCGTAACATCGCCGCCGACGGGGCCCAGCGCGTCCAGCGTCCTTGCGCTGGCCTGCACCAGGTAGCCGACGCCGTGGACGTCGACGATCGCGCTGTCCGCGCTGGTTTCGGCAAGGATACCGTGGAGGCGTGCGATCATGGCGACGGAGTCGTCATTGCGAGCGAAGCGAAGCAATCCATTTTGCTGGATTGCCGCGTCCCCTCGATCATGTCGAGGGTCCTCGCAATGACGAAATCCGCATTGCTCCAATTCCTCAGTCCCGTCATGAACAGCAGCAATGGGGGATGGGGAAGCAATCGCGCGCCAAGGGCGCCGCTGGTTCTGGGGGCTGCTGATCGCGGCGGTCGCACTGCGCATCATCGCGTTCGATGCCTATTCCGCCCATCACCAGGACGAGACGATCCAGTATCTCGAGCAGGCCCACCGCATCGTCTTCGGCTATGGCTTCGTTCCCTGGGAATATCGCTACTTCATCAGAAGCTGGCTGATCCCGCTGCTGCTGGTTCCGCCGATGCAGCTCGGCGAATGGCTCAATCCCGGCGGAACGCTTTACCTGATCCTGCCGAGGGCAATGATTGCGGCGGTCAACTTCATTCCCGTCATTGCTGCCTGGTTCATCGGCAAGCGCATTTCGGCGACTCATGCGATCGCCGGCATGGCGGTGATGGCGCTGTGGGTCGAAAGCGTCCTGTTCTCGGTCCAGACATTGAGCGAGAGCCTGTCCGTCGCCTGCTTCTTTGCCGCGGTGGCCTTGCTTCACCGAGAGGCGCGGTTCGGGTCAATAATCGGGGCGGGCGCACTGATGGCGCTGGCCGGGCTATTCCGTTTTCAGTTCGGGCCGGCGATTGCGCTGTTTGCGTTGCTGACCGGCGGCAAGGACCGGCGGATGTGGGCCGGCCTGTTGCTGGGCGGCGTGCCGGTCGTCGTGGGCGGCGGCCTTTTGGACCTCGCCATGGGCCTGCGGCCCTATGAGTGGATCCTCAACAACTACAATGCCAACATCGCCCAGGGCCGGATGAAGGAGATCGGCGGGGTAGAAACCTGGTACTATGTGAAGGCCATCCCCCATTATTGGAAATGGGCAGTCGTCCCGGTCCTGATCTTCCTGGTCCCCGGCTGGCGGCGCAGCCCGGCGCTGTTCGCCGCAGCGCTGCTGAACATCGCGGTGCACCAGTTCATCGGGCACAAGGAATATCGTTATCTCTGGCTGTCTATCGAAATCCTTTTGCTGCTCGCTTCATTCGGAAGTGTCGATTTCCTGAAGCAGGCCAGCCTTCCGAAATGGGCGAGCGCGCTTGGCAAATATCCGATCGGCACGGCGGTTGGCTGTTGGGCGTTTCTGTCGCTGAGCCTGGCGGCGACGCCGACCTATCGGACCGACTGGCGCGAAGCCGGCGGTCCGTCACGCCTGGCGGCTGAAACGCTTGCCGATCCCGGGGTTTGCGGAATGGCCGTGCCGATGGGGCCCTATGCGCGCTTCGGCTATGCGCTTTTGCACCAGCCCAAGCCGGTGTTCCTGATCGGCGTCGGCAAGCCGCCGTCGAGAATGAATCCCGCTCCGGCCAGTGCTGGATTCAATGCCTTGCTGGCGTGGGAATCGGAGCCGCATCCCAAGGGCTTCCCGGTGAAAGGCGACTGTATGGGCAGGGGCGACGACCGGCTCTGCGCCTATCGGCGGCCGGGCGGCTGCACCGTCGATGAGCGCAGCCGCAGCCTGGAATATCAGCAGACGCTCAGCAGGCTGAACATGTGATGGCGTTAGTCGAGCGGCATGAGCGGATGTGGTTCTGGGGCCTGCTGGCGCTCGCCGTCCTGCTGCGGGCTCTGAATTTCAGCGCCTTTGCAATGCACCACCCCGACGAGGTGATGCAGTATCTGGAGCCGGCCTACCGGCTGCTGACCGGCGAAGGGATCGTCACCTGGGAATATCGTTACGGAATGCGCAGCTGGCTGCTCCCGTGGCTGCTGGCCGGGCCGATGGCACTGGGCCAGGCGGTCGGTGGAAACGCGCTCGCTGGGATCGTCGCGGCGCGGATCGCGGCCGCCCTGATCGGGCTGATTCCGGTAGTCGGCGCCTGGCACCTGGGGCGGCGACTGTCTCCCACCCACGGGATCGTGGCCATGGCGATGATGGCGGTCTGGTATGAGCAGATCGTCTTTTCGACCCATTTGCTGACCGAGAGCCTGGCGACCGCCTTGTTCATCGGCGCGGTCGCGCTGGTCGACCGGAAGGAAGGCAGATTGCGAGTCATGGCTGGCGGGGCAATGCTGGCCTTCGCGGTCGTACTTCGCTTTCACTTTGCAGTGGCAGCCGGCGTGTTCGTGCTGCTCGCCCTGACCAATGACTGGAAGCGGTGGGGCTGGTTGATTGCCGGGGCCATTCCGGTCGTCGTCTTGAGCGGCGCGGTCGACCTGATGATGGGCCAGTGGCCGTTCCAATGGATCTGGACCAATGTGCAGCTGAACCTGATCGAAGGGAGGTCGGCGGCGTTCGGAGTGCAGTCGCCGACCTTCTTCCTGACTGCAATCTGGGGGCAATGGGGCTGGCTGACCGTGCCGATCGCCCTGCTCGCCATGGAAGCGGGCAGGCAATACCGCCCGCTGCTCTATGCAGCCGTGTTCAACCTCGCCGTGCACAGCCTCATCGGGCACAAGGAGTATCGGTTCATCGAGCTGACCACCGCCGCGCTGGTGCTGCTTGCGGCGATCGGTTCGGTCACTGTCTGGCAACGTTTCGAACAGCGGCGCAAGACGCCACTTCCTGCCTGGGCCGCATTGGCCGGGCTGTTGATCGCCTGGGGAGGCGCATCGGCATGGCTGGGCCAAGGAAGGCCGCTCGACCGATGGTTCGGCAAAAGCTCGCACGGTCCGGAACTGGTCTATCTCGCCGGCCAGGATCCACGTGTTTGCGGCCTGGCCGGCATCAAGTTCGAGTCCTGGCAACTCAGCCGTGCCTATCTTGAACGGCCGGTGCCGATGATCCTGCTCGACAATACGCCGCGGCCACGGCGCCGACTGAAGCCGCCGGGCAGGGAGTTGGAGAGTGTCAACGCCGTCATCGCTCCCGCCGAAGCGAGATCAATTCTTCCGGGGTTTGCGCCAGTCAAATGCAAGGGTAGCGGCGCCGGCCAACGCTGCCTTTTCGTCCGGCCAGGCCCATGCCGGCCGACACCCGAGGCTCGCGCCCGGGAAATCCAGAAAGTCATGACCGAAAAGGATTGGTAGGTGAGGCGTGCCTCATTCCGCGCCCCATGCTGGCGAGGTGATGCGCATGGGTGATCGCCACGGCGAGCGCGTCGGCGGCGTCGGGTCCGGCAATCGTGGCGCCGGGAAGCAGGCGCTGTACCATCGCATGGACCTGAGCCTTCTCCGCGCTGCCGGTCCCGACCACTGCCTTCTTGACCAGCCGGGCGGCATATTCGCCGACGTCGAGCCCCGCTCTGGCGGAGATCATCAGCACGACGCCGCGCGCCTGGCCGAGCTTCAAAGTCGACTGCGGGTTCTTGTTGACGAAGATTTCCTCGACGGCGGCAGCCTCAGGCGCGTGGTCTGCGAGCAGCGCCTCCAGCTGCGCGGCGAGATGGGCCAGTCTCTTCGGCAGGCTTGCCGAAGCGTCGGTCTTCAGCTGGCCGTTGGCGATGTGACTGAGCCGGTTGCCGTCAGCCTGGATCAGTCCCCAGCCGGTCGTGCCGAGACCGGGGTCCAGTCCGAGAATTTTAGGCAAGCCGCTCCAGCTCCTCGTCGGGGACGTCGTAATTGCCCCAGACAGTCTGCACGTCGTCGTCTTCCTCGAGGGCGTCGATCAGCTTCATCAGCTTTTCCGCATCGTCGCCGGTCACGACGGTCTCGTTCTGCGGCTTCCAGCCGAGCTTGACTGCGTCAGCGTCGCCCAGCGCGGCTTCGAGCGACTTGGCGACCTCGTGGAGCGAATCCACCGCGGTCCAGATCTCATGACCTTCTTCATCGCTCTGCACGTCATCGGCACCGGCCTCGATCGCCGCTTCCAGCACCTTGTCTCCATCGCCGGCGGCGGAGCCATATTCGATCAGGCCCATCCGGTCGAAACCGTGGCTGACCGAACCTGAGGCGCCGAGGTTGCCGCCATTCTTGGAGAAGATCGTGCGGACATTGGTCGCCGTCCGGTTGCGGTTGTCGGACAGCGCTTCGACGATGATCGAGACTCCGCCTGGACCGAAGCCTTCGTAGCGGATCTCCTCGTAATTCTCGGCGTCGCCCTTCAGCGCTTTGTCGATCGATCGCTGGATATTGTCCTTGGGCATCGACTGGGCCTTGGCGGCCAGCACCGCTGCGCGGAGGCGCGGGTTCATGTCCGGATCGGGCAAGCCCATCTTCGCAGCGACGGTGATTTCGCGGCTAAGCTTCGAGAACATCGCCGAGCGCTTTTTGTCCTGCGCGCCCTTGCGATGCATGATGTTCTTGAATTTTGAGTGACCTGCCATGGGAGCCTCTTATTGCAGGCCTAGCGCGTTGCGATAGGTCTCCAGCAGTGCGTCGGCTTCGTCGCGGGCGTGCTTCTCCATTTTCCTGAGGCCGACGACCTTGCGCATCGTCTTGGTGTCATAGCCGTTGGCCTTGGCCTCGGCATAGACGTCCTTGACGTCGTCCGCGATGCCCTTCTTCTCTTCCTCAAGCCGCTCGATACGCTCGATGAACAGCCGCAGCTGGTCCGCCGCGACATTGCCGTCACTCATTACCCTGGCCCCTTTCCGAATCTCATTAAAACTTCAAATCAGGCCGGCTCACTAGGCAAAGGCTCGGCGTGTCTCAAGCCGGTTGAACGAACCGTTCGAGCCGCTATGGCGAGAAAGGGCGACAGGGAGACGGGATGACGATGCTGAGACCGCGCGAGCGCAAGGTGAAAATCCTGGCTACGCTGGGCCCTGCATCGTCGAGCCCGGAAATGATCCGCGCCCTGGTGGAAGCGGGCGTCGATGCCTTTCGGATCAACATGAGCCACGGCAGCCAGGCCGAGAAGGCCAAGCTGGTCGAGGCGATCCGAGCGCTCGAAAAAACATTCCATCGGCCGACCACCATCCTGTTCGACCTGCAGGGCCCGAAGCTTAGGGTTGGCAAGTTCAAGGGCGGCTCCGCAGAGCTAATCGCCGGTCACATGTTCGTGCTCGACCGCAGCAAGGATCCCGGTGACTCGACCCGGGTCGAGTTGCCCCATCCCGAACTGTTCGAGGCAATCAAGAAGGACACGCGCCTGCTGATCGACGACGGCAAGGTTCGGCTGCGGGTCGCAGCCGTCGAAAAGGACAAGATTGCAGCAGTGGTCGAGGTCGGCGGCAGGGTCAGCAACAACAAGGGCGTGAACGTGCCCGATATACTGGTCCCCATCCCGGCATTGACCAAGAAGGACCGGGAAGACTTGCAGTTCGCGGTGGAGCAAGGGGCGGACTTCATTGCCCTTTCGTTCGTCCAGCGGCCCGAGGACGTTGCTGAGGCGCGGGAGCTGGTCGGAGACCAGGCGGCGCTTCTGGCCAAGATCGAAAAGCCGCAGGCGATCGAGCGGCTGGACGAGATATTGGAGCTGGCCGATGCGGTGATGGTCGCTCGCGGGGACCTGGGCGTCGAACTTCCTCCCGAAGGCGTGCCACCGCTGCAGAACAAGATCGTGGCCGCCGCCCGCCAAGCTGGAAAGCCGGTGGTGGTTGCCACCCAGATGCTGGAATCGATGATCGTTTCGCCGACCCCCACACGCGCCGAGGTCAGCGACGTCGCCAATGCCATCTATGAAGGTGCGGACGCGGTCATGCTGTCGGCCGAGAGCGCGGCAGGCGCCTTTCCGATCGAGGCGGTGGCAATGATGGACAAGATCGGACGCAGCGTCGAAGCCGATCCGGTCTATTCGGCCCGCATCCACTTTACCGAAACCCCGGCAGAGGCGACCACCGCCGACGCGCTATCGGAAAGCGCGGCGCAGATCGTCCGTATTCTCTCGGCCAAGGCGATGGCCTGCTACACCTCGTCGGGATCGACGGCGCGGCGGATCGCGCGTGAGCGGGCCCAGGTGCCGACATTGGCCATGACGGCAAGCATGAAGGTGGCCAGGCGGCTGGGGCTGCAATGGGGCGTCCATGCGGTCCATACGCGCGACGTCAGCAATTTCGAGGAAATGGTCGGAAAGGCCAAGCGGATGGTCCTTCGTCACCATCTGGCCGGACCCGGCGAGCGAGTCCTGATCATGGCCGGCGTCCCCTTCAAGACCTCTGGTTCGACCAATGTCATCCATGTCGTGAAGATCGTCGGCGACGAACTGGAGACCTATTCGGCCGAGGCGTGAGCTTTCGCGAGCAGACCGGGCACTTCTCCGGCAATTTCCCGAGCGAAGAAACCGATCGGCCCGACCTTCCGGCCCAGCGAGGCACCGGCCTCACCATGCAGCCATACGGCCCATAGCAGGGCAGCCAGCGGCCGGGCGCCGCGAGCCAGCAGGCCGCCGAGAATGCCGGCCAGCGTGTCGCCCGACCCCGAAACCCCAAGGCCAGGCCCGCCCCCGCGATATTTCCATGCGTCACCGTCGGGTGTCACGACATAGCTTTCCGGCCCCTTGGCCAACACCAGTGCCTGGTAGCGTCGTGCCGCTTCGCGCCCGCAGGCGAGCGGGTCGATCTGCGCTTCCTCTTCACTGCAGCCGAGAAGCGACGCCATTTCGCCGCTGTGCGGCAGCAAAATGGGCGGGATCTCAGCGGCGCGTGCATCTGCGGCGGCGGGCGCCAAGCCACGAAGCAATGCAGCATCCAGCGCGAGCGGCCGGCCGATGCCGCACAGCTTTGCTGCCAAGCTCGTCGCCACCGGTGTCGGACTCATTCCCGGGCCAGCCACGATGGCATCATGATCGAGGGCCAGTGTTTCAAGCTTGGCGACCGAGGATCGAGCAAATCCCCCGTCCCGCGCTTCGGGCATCGCAACAACCCGCGCTTCGGGAACCGCCGTTGCAAGTTGCGGCGCGACGCTAGCAACGGTGGCGATGGTGATCTTACCGGCCCCCGCGCGCATCGCGGCATTGGCGGAAATCATTGCAGCGCCTGCGATTTCCTTGGTGCCAGCAATGACCAGCAGCGTGCCGCGGCTATACTTGTCCCCTTCCGCGACGGGCGGGAGCAGATGGCGCTTCAGCTCTGCCCGGGCAAGCGATCGGCAGGAGCTCATCTCGTTCCGGTCATTTGCTCGGGTTCGGCCGTCTTCGGCGTGCCTTCCGCCTCAAGCGGCGCTCCCATGTTCCAGATGGCAAGCTTGGGCACGCAAAGGCCCTTGTCTTCCATCTCAAAGTCGTAGGCGCAGATGCCGCAGTTCAAAATTTCGGCCTGCTTGTCGATTGCGAGGATCTGCGGTTCGTCCAGCTCTTCAAGAATATAGCGCATGCACAGCACCACGACCTGATGACAGACGACCAGGACGCGCCCGTCGGCATAGTGGAGGTTGATGGTGTTGAGCACGCTTCGGAGGCGCAGAATAACATCCGCCCAGCTCTCACCGCCGGGAGCGCGGTGATAAAATTTGCCGAGGCGGCGCCGGTGCTCGGCTTCTTCTGGATATTTTTCGCGAATGCCCTTGGCGGTCAGGCGATCGAAAATGCCGAATTCGCGTTCCCGAAGCCGCTCATCGATGATGGATTTCGCCGGGCCGCCGACCAACGCCCCGGCATTGCAAATTGCCTCGGCGGTCTGGCGGGCCCGGACATAAGGAGAGGAGATAATCACTTCGGGCCGTTCGCTTTCGGGCAGGGCCGCGAACCAGCGGCCAGTCGCCTCGGCTTGCTGCCGGCCGAGCTCGGACAGCGGCACGTCGACGTCGCGGAGATCAATTTCGATAGCGGAAAGCCCTGCCTCCTGCGCTGCATCCCGCGCCACATTGCCCTGACTTTGCCCGTGCCGAACCAGCCACAGGCGGTCGGGCCAATTCTTTCCGTGACGCATTCCAACCTCCTGTCCGCGGATGAAAGCATGACGGGCGGGATGGTTCAGAATTCCGCCGAGTCGGGATGTCAAATCGGGAGCATTGCCGTCAAACGACCCACGCTTGCAAAATATAGTTAGCCCTTATCAATAACTTACCCGAAGGTTCATTGACTTCGGTAAAGCTAAAGTTAATCATGCCGGCTTGGCTACACCGCGAGGGCGGTGGCCATTACCATTGGTTTCACCGCTGGGGCGGTGGCCAAGACCAGTTGGTTTCACCGCGAGGGGGTGCGACGTGACTACGATCGAATCGAACCAATCCAGTAATCGAAAATATATCACGACAGGCGCAGCGGTCATTGCCGTTGCCATTGCTGCGTATGGCCTGGGCCGGATTTATCCGCCGCTGGGGCCGACCGAGGGCACCATTGCCCCGGCAGACCGCTATGTGTCGTCGCAAGTCGGCGAAGGGGACGTGACACTCGGGGATACGTCCATCCCGAAGCTGATGCAGACCGATGCATTCGAGGTAATGTCCAAGAATCCGAATTTCCGGACCTTGGCCAGCCATCCCGGCTTTGCGGCGCTTGCTGCGAACAGCCAGGCGATGTCGGCGATTGCCGCCAATCCAGGGGCGTTTACGAAGCTTGCCGGCAATCCGTCGGCTTTCCTGGCGACCTATAATGCCGCCAAGGCAGTCTCGGCAGCGGCCGGAAGCGTCAACGCTGCAAACTCACAGGCCTTTGCCGTGATGTCGCAATATTCGGGCGCCTTTTCGGCGCTTTCGGGGCATCCGAATGCCTTTGCGGCGATTGCAGCCAATCCAAATGCCTTTGCTAGCTATGCCGGCAACTTCAACGCTTTCAGGGCAGCTGCGGCGAATCCCGCGGCGGTTGCGGCGATGAAGTCCAATGCGGCGGCGTTCCAGGGCCTTGCGAACGATGCCAAGGCAATGAACGCTCTTTCGGCCAATGCGAATGCGTTCAGCGCGATGGCGGCGAACGCCGAGGCCTTCAAGGCGCTTTCGGCCAATGCCAATGCGCTATCGGTGGCGGCGAAGGCGGCAAGCGCTTTCAATGCCAATCTCGGCCAGGCAAACGCCAATGCGAACGCCAATTTGAACGGCCAGGTTGCGGCTGCGATGTCGCAACATGCTGGAGCGTTCAACGCAATGTCGCTGCAGCCGCAGGCTTTCTCGGCCATGTTGGCGCAACCGGCGGCTTTCGCCGCCCTGTACGGCCATCCGAATGCCTTTGCGGCGATCGCGGCCAATCCGAACGCATTTGCTAGCTATGCCGGCAACTTCAACGCCTTCAGGGCAGCTGCGGCGAATCCCGCGGCGGTTTCGGCGATGAAGGCCAACGCGGCGGCGTTCCAGGGCCTTGCGAACGATGCCAAGGCAATGAATGCCCTGGCGGCCAATGCGAAGGCGTTCAGCGCGATCGCCGCGAATGCGGCTGCGTTCCAGGCGCTTTCGGCCAATGCCAATGCGTTCAATGCGGCCAAGGCCAACGTCAATGCGCTGAATGCAGTGTCGGCCAACGCAGCCGCCTGGAAGGCACTGTCCGCCAATGCGAACGCGCTTTCTTCAGCGGTCAACGCGGCCCAGGCATTCAATGCAGCGTCGGCAGCAGCCAACCTCGCCGCAAGGGGCCAGTTCAACGCCCGGGCGATGCAGGCGATGTCGGCCAATCCGGCGGCGTTCGCGGCCATGTCGGCGCAACCGCAGGCCTGGAATGCGATCGCGAACAACGCTCAGGCGCTGCAGGCACTGTCCGCCAACGCCAATGCGTTTAACGCACTGAAGAGCATGAGCGCCTTCCACGCCCTGGCTGGCAATCCGTCGTTTGCGGCAGCCATGGGGGATGCGAGGTTCGCAGCTAGCCTGTCGAACCAATGAGGTCACGGGCCGCGTAACGGCCCGAAAGGGGGGTGATGATCGGGGCAGGGGAGCGCCGCGACCGGCGCTGGGCAAGGCGGTTGACGGCGATCTGCCTTAGCAGCGTCGCGAGCGGGGCATGGGCTCAGGTTCAGCAGGAGCCCTTGCCCCCTCCTCCCGATACGACGACGATCGAAGAGGAGCCCACCCCGGCGCCGGCGGAAGAGCCCGTCTCACCGAACCCGCCGCCTCAGTCGAAGGTGGAAGAGCCGAAGCGCTCGCCCCCCAACGCCGGCGGCATTCCCTTGTCGACGATCGAGACCGACAACCAGCTGCTGCTCTATTTCGACCCGATCCAGACCTATCTGACGCCCTATGTCGCAAGGGCGTTCGAAAATGCGATCGAGTGGCACAAGCAGCGCTTCCAGTGGGAGCCGTGGGACCGAACGACGGTCCTGCTCAAGGACTTCGGCGATTTCGGAAACGCCGGGGCGCGGGCTTCGCCGAACAATGGAGTGCTGCTCGACGTCGCCCCGGTTTCGCAGCGAATGGAGACCTTCACCGCGGGCGAACGCTTCTACACGCTGATCAACCATGAGCTGGCGCACGTCGCGACGCTGGACGCGTGGAACAAGAGGGACGCCTTCTGGCGGAAATGGCTGGCCGGCAAGCCGATGCCCATCCAGGAGCATCCGGAATCGATCCTCTACAATTATCTGACGACGCCCCGGAACAATATTCCGCGATGGTATGCCGAAGGCTCGGCCGTGTTCTTCGAGACCTGGATGGCCGGCGGGCTCGGCCGGGCGCAGGGCGGCTATGACGAGATGGTGTTCCGGGCGAAAGTCCGCGACGGCGACAAGCTTTATTCGCCCCTGGGCCTGGAGAGCGAGGGCATCGCCGTCGACTTCCAGATCGGCGCCAACGACTATCTCTACGGAACGCGCTTCTTCTCCTACCTGGCGCTCACCTATGGCCCGGAAAAGGTCATGCAGTGGCTCCGCCGCGACGACGACAGCGCCGCATTTTATGCCTCCCAGTTCAAACGCACATTCGGAAAGTCGCTCGATAGCGTGTGGAGCGAATGGCACGCCTTCGAGCGCGTGTTCCAGCAGGAGAACCTGGCCAAGCTGTCCGCCTATCCGCTGACCGAGGTGCAGCATCTGAGCCCCAAGGGGCTCGGGTCCATGTCGCGCGGCTATGTAGACGAGCGCACCAACCAGTTGGTCGCCGCATTCCGCTTCCCCGGCCAGATCGGCTTCATCGGAACAATGGACCTTGCCACCGGCAAGCTTCGCCATCTGTCCGATCTGAAGGGGATGATGCTCTATTTCGTAACCAGCGTCGCCTTCGATCCGGATGCACGAAAGGCCTATTATGTCGATGACAACAAGGCCTTCCGCGACCTGATGGAAGTCGATGTCGACACCGGCAAGAAGCGAATGCTTCTACGCGATGCACGGATCGGCGATATCGTCGTCAATCCGCGCGACAAGTCGATCTGGGGCATCCGGCACCAGAATGGCTATGCGACCATCGTCCGGATCCCTCCGCCCTACGCCGGGTTCAACCAGATACACACCTTCGACTATGGGATCACTCCGTTCGATCTCGACATCTCGCCGGACGGATCGCTGATTTCCGCCAGCTATGGCGAGATCGACGGGACTCAATCGGTCAGAGTCTGGAAGGCGCAGGTGTTTGAGGAAGCCGGCATTCCGGAAGAGGTGGCGCGGCTCAATTTGCCGCCCTCGGTGCCGGAGGGCTTCACCTTCTCCCCCGACGGCAAGTCGCTTTACGGCACCAGCTATTTCACCGGCGTATCGAACGTCTTCCGGTTCGACCTGGACAGCCAGAAATATGAGGTCTTGTCCAACGCCTCGACCGGTTTCTTCCGGCCGATGCTGCGGCCTGACGGGCAATTGATGGTTTACGAGTATACCGGCCAGGGCTTTAGCCCGTCGCTGATCCGGCCGGAGAAGCGGGACGATCTCGGAACCATCGAATTCCTCGGCACGAAGGTGGTCAAGACCCATCCCGAGCTCAAGGAATGGGGCGTCGGATCCCCGGCAAAGGTCGACCTCGACGCGAAAATCAAAACGCGCGGCATGTATCATGCCACCGACCGGATGAAGCTGGCCGCGGCCTATCCGATTTTCGAGGGCTATAAGCAAAAGCTCACAGCCGGCTATTATTTCCACTTCGAAGACCCGATGCAGTTCCACCAGCTGAGCGCTGCTGTCAGCGTCTCCCCGTGGGGCGACTTCGGCGACGGCGAGGGGCTGCACGCCGACATCGAATATAAGACCCTGAACTGGAACCTCCGCTATTGGCACAACGACGCCGACATCTA